>DSCZ01000018.1 GCA_011048855.1 Desulfobacteraceae bacterium
CATCACGACATTTATTCGATCGAGGACCTGGCCCAGTTGATATTCGACCTCAAAAACGCCAACCCCGACGCCAGGATTTCGGTGAAACTGGTCGCCGAGGCGGGGGTAGGCACCGTGGCCGCGGGCGTCAGCAAGGCGCGTGCGGACGTGGTGCTTATCAGCGGCGGCGATGGGGGCACGGGCGCTTCTCCCCTTTCGTCGATACGGCACGCCGGGGCTCCGTGGGAGCTGGGGTTGGCGGAAACGCAGCAGACCCTTGTGTTGAATCGGCTCAGAAGTCGCATCCGCGTACAGGTTGACGGGCAGATGAAGACTGGCAGGGACGTGGTTGTAGCCGCATTGCTGGGCGCCGAGGAATACGGATTCGCCACCGCGGTGCTCGTGAGCCTCGGTTGTGTTATGATGCGAAAATGCCAGGCCAATACCTGCCCGGCCGGGATTGCGACGCAGGATCCGGGGTTGAGGGCCTTTTTTTCCGGTACTCCGGAGCATGTAACCACCTATTTTACGATGGTGGCCGAAGAGGTCCGTTCCTGGATGGCCTCACTGGGTTTTCGCCGAATGGAAGATATGATCGGAAGGTCGGATCTGTTGGAGACTGACCGGGCGACAGATTTCTGGAAGACTCGGGGGTTGGATTTTTCCAGGGTTTTCATGAAACCCCCCGACGGACCTTGCAGGTGCACCGAGCTTCAGATTCACAACATAGAGGATGTGCTCGACAGGGAAATGATCAAACGTGCGGCGCCTGCACTGGAATCCGCAAAGCCGGTCTCGATGGCCCTTCCGATACGAAACGTGAACAGGACGACAGGGGCGATGCTTTCGGGTGAAATTGTCAGGCGCCACGGCGGGGTCGGGTTGCCGGACGATACCGTGACATGCACCTTCAGCGGGGCCGCGGGCCAGAGTTTCGGCGCGTTCTGCGCCAGGGGGCTGACGTTTATCCTGGAGGGGGAGGCCAACGATTATGTAGGCAAGGGACTTTCCGGCGGGCGGCTGATTCTCAGGCCTTATCCTGATGCCGGATACGACCCTTCGGAGAATATCATCGCCGGAAACGTGGTCCTTTACGGAGCCACAGCCGGGGAAGCCTATTTTCATGGAAAGGCCGGCGAGCGTTTCGCGATCCGAAACAGCGGTGCTTCGGCGGTGGTGGAAGGCGTGGGTGACCACGGATGTGAGTATATGACCGGGGACAGGGTCGTGGTTCTGGGGGAGACCGGAATAAATTTCGCGGCCGGGATGAGCGGCGGCATAGCGTATGTGTATGATTCAGACAGGTTGTTCGATTCCAGATGCAACCTGGACATGGTGGACCTGGAACTGGTCACCGAAAAGACAGACTTGGAAGAATTGCGGGGTCTGATCGAGAGGCACCTCCATTATACCGCCAGCCGCAGGGCGGCGAAGATCCTGGATGAATGGGAAGCGTGCCTTCCGTTTTTTGTCAAAGTTTTTCCCATGGAATATCGAAGAGTTCTCGGAAAAATGAGCAAGGAAGATGAAGCCACTGAGAGAGCCGAAATGGACCGGGGTTAAGCGGGGTTTTGTAGATGAGCGTTGAACAGACGGCGTTTTTGAATGTGGCCGGAAAAAGAAAAGTCTACCGGCCCGTTTCTGAAAGATTGTATGATTACCTCGAGGTGGAACCTCTGTGGAGTTACACTGATGTGATCGGGCAGGCCGGGCGTTGCATGGACTGTGGCACGCCTTTCTGTCACGCATACGGCTGTCCCCTGGCAAACGTGGTTCCGGAGGTGAATCGGTGGGCCCTTGCAGGGAAATGGCGGGAGGCGTTGTATGTTCTCCAGAGCACCAACAATTTCCCGGAGTTTACCGGCCGTGTATGCCCTGCACCCTGTGAGGCGGCCTGTGTGGCGGGACTCCACACCGACCCTGTGACGGTTCGCCAGATAGAGCTGGCGGTTGTGGAGCGGGGTTTCGAAAGTGGTTTTATCGTTCCGTCTCCTCCGTCGGAGCGTCTGAACAGGCAGGTGGCGGTGATCGGGGCCGGTCCGGCCGGGATGGCCGTTGCGGACAGCCTGAACCGGGCCGGGGTCCTGGTGACGGTGTTCGATGAAGGGGCGAGGCCGGGAGGCATCCTGCGGTACGGGATTCCTGATTTCAAGCTCGAGAAATGGGTCGTGGACAGGCGCATCCGGTTGATGGAGGCTGAAGGGGTTGTTTTCGAGTCCGAAGTCAATGTCGGCCGGGATTTATCCTACGGATTTCTTTCGAGCCGGTTTGATGCAGTCTGCTTCGCCTGCGGGTCTCGAAGACCCAGGGATCTTTCGATCCCCGGCAGGGAACTCGCCGGGATTCATTTCGCGATGGATTATCTCCGGGCGCAGAACATGCGTTTTTCCGGAGAGATTAAAGATCCTTCCTCCGGTATCACAGCGTCAGGCAAAAAGGTTGTGGTCATTGGAGGCGGAGACACCGGATCCGACTGCCTCGGAACCGCCCTCAGGCAGGGAGCCGCCTCGGTTGTGCAGATGGAGATCATGCCGAAGCCGCCCGAAGCCAGGCCGTCTGCAACTCCCTGGCCCCTGTGGCCGTGGATTTTGCGCTCCAGTCACGCGCACGAGGAAGGAGGGCGGCGGTTGTGGGATGTCAGTCCGGTCGAATTCCAGGGCGAAGGTGCCGTGAAAAAGGTCGTGTGCCGCAGGGTTTCGTGGGAGCTTTCCAGGGAGGGGCTTCCCGAGCGACCCGCTGAGGTCCCGGGCAGCGAATTCGAGGTGGAGGCCGATCTGGTGCTGATCGCCGCCGGCTATCTGGGGCCGGACTCGAACCGAATAATCGAGCGTTTGGGGGTTGCAGTGGATGACCGCGGGAATGTGATCGGCTCCTCGGATCGTATGACGAATGTTCCTGGTCTTTTCGTCGCTGGTGATGTCAGAAGCGGACAGTCTCTGGTGGTAAAGGCCGTCATGGACGGAAGAACCGCCGCCCGGGGAATTCTGATGTACTTGAAGAAAAGGCGGGTTTAGAATCATGAAAGCACTCCTTGCACTTGAAGACGGAGCGGTTTTTCCCGGGAGGTCCTTTACCGGCCGGTGCGAAAAAACCGGAGAAGTGGTTTTCAACACCGGTATGACCGGTTACCAGGAAATTCTAACGGACCCTTCCTATTGTGGACAAATGGTCGTGATGACCTACCCGTTGATCGGCAGTTACGGGGTGAACGAAGAGGATTTCGAATCCGGCCGTGTGCAGGCCGAAGCCCTGCTGGTCAGGGAATATCAGCCATATTACAGCAACTGGAGGGCGCGGGGAAGCCTCGCAGACTACCTCGTTTCGGCCGGGGTGCCGGGCATCGAGGGGATTGACACCAGGGCGTTGGCGAAACACATCAGGACCAGAGGGGCGATGAGGGGAGCCCTTTCGACGGAGGATCCGGATGCTCTATCCCTGGTTGAAAAGGCCCGGAAAAGCCCCGAGATGGAAGGACTCGACCTCGTGCGAAGGGTTACCTGCAAGGAACCTCTATGGTGGGCTGGAGACGAGCCTCAACCGATTTACGGCGTGCTGGATTTTTCGGTTTGGCGCCGAAGGCCCGGGCGATTGAAGGTGGTCGCGATGGATTTCGGCATGAAATACCATATCGCCCGCATGCTGGATCTGCGCGGCTGTAATGTGGTGATGGTTCCGGCCGACACCCCCGCTGAAATGATCGATCGCCTGGATCCGGACGGGCTTTTCCTGAGCAACGGCCCGGGGGATCCCGCGGCACTTTCCTACGCGGTGGAAACGATAAAGGCTCAGATAGGCAGGCGGCCCATATTCGGTATATGCCTCGGTCACCAGTTGATCGGGCTGGCACTCGGGGGAAACACATTCAAGCTTAAATTCGGCCATCGCGGAGCGAATCAGCCAGTCAGGAACACCGCTTCCGGCAGGGTGGAGATCACCAGCCAGAATCACGGTTTCTGCGTCGATATGGCTTCGATCGAAGACCCGGATGTCGTGATGACCCATGTGAATCTGAACGAAGGGACCCTGGAGGGGTTTTCCCACCGGCGTTTGCCGTTATTTTCGGTGCAGCATCATCCGGAAGCTTCTCCAGGCCCCCACGATGCGGGCTACCTTTTCGACCGCTTCGTTGAGATGATGACTAACCAGAAGCGGGAAGAGCGTGAATAACTAATAACTATTAACTCTTAACTATTAACCAATAACGGATAACACTCAAAAGAATGCCTAGACGATCCGACATTCAAAAGATCCTTATCATAGGCTCGGGCCCCATAGCCATCGGGCAGGCCTGTGAATTCGATTATTCAGGGACCCAGGCCTGCAAAGCGCTTCGGGAGGAGGGCTACGAGGTCGTGCTGGTGAACAGCAATCCCGCCACGATCATGACGGACCCGGAAACCGCTCAGCGGACGTATGTTGAGCCGATAACTCCGGACTTCACGGCTCGCATCATCGAAAGGGAGCGGCCCGACGCGCTGCTTCCGACTCTAGGCGGGCAGACCGGGCTCAACACCGCTGTGAAACTTGCTGAAAGCGGGGTGCTGGAGAAATTCGGGGTGGAGTTGATCGGGGCTTCGCTGCCGGTGATCATGAAAGCGGAGGACCGCCAGAAATTCCGGGATGCGATGACCCGGATCGGCCTCAGGGTGCCGGGGAATGGTGTGGCCCGAAACATGGACGAGGCCAGGAAGACGGCAGAGCGTATCGGCTATCCCTTGATCATCCGAACGAGCTTTACGCTCGGAGGCGCCGGGAGCGGGGTCGCCTACAACCGTGAAGAGATGGAGGAGCTGGCAAAGGCGGGTCTCGAAGCCGGGATGATTCCCGAGATCATCATGGAAGAGTCCCTCCTCGGGTGGAAGGAATTTGAACTGGAGGTGATGCGGGATAAAAACGACAATGTCGTCGTGATCTGCACGATCGAGAATGTGGATCCCATGGGGGTCCATACCGGGGACAGCATCACCGTCGCTCCGGCCCAGACGTTGACTGACCGGGAGTACCAGAACATGCGGGATGCGGCGATAGCCGTGATGCGCGAGATCGGCGTGGAAACCGGGGGGTCGAACGTGCAGTTCGCGGTGAACCCCGGTAACGGGGACCTGGTTGTGATTGAAATGAATCCCAGGGTTTCGAGAAGTTCGGCGCTCGCTTCCAAGGCCACCGGGTTCCCTATCGCGAAAATCGCGGCCAAGCTTGCAGTGGGCTACACGCTCGATGAACTGCCGAACGACATCACCCGGGAAACTATGGCCTCCTTCGAACCGGCCATTGACTACTGTGTTGTAAAGATCCCCAGATGGACCTTCGAGAAATTTCCCGGTGCGCAGGATCTGTTGACGACATCGATGAAATCGGTCGGCGAGACCATGGCGATCGGCCGGACCTTTAAAGAATCCCTACAGAAGGCGGTCCGTTCGCTTGAAACGGGCAGGTGCGGCTTCGGGTCTGCAGGAGCGCAGGGACAACCTGAAAACCGCAACTCCGCTGAACTTGAACCAGAGCTGGTCACGCCGAATTCGCGCAGGCTTTTTTCGGTTTACGATGCTTTTTCCTCCGGGATGGACCTTGAGCGGGTTCATGAACTGACCCATATCGACCGATGGTTTCTTTTTCATATTCGCGAACTGCAGCGCATGGAAGACCAATTGAGAAGCTGGGTGGCGGCCGGCAGTGGTCCGAGCAGTTGGAGTCCTGAATCCTGGATGCATATCAAACAGTGGGGTTTTTCGGACATGTTCCTGGCGGCCCTCTGCGGTGTTTCCGAACGCGATGTAAGAAACGCGAGGGAGGGGAAGAACGTCGCACCGGTTTACAGACTCGTGGACACCTGTGCGGCGGAGTTTGAGGCTTACACGCCGTATTTTTACTCCACATACGAACAGGAATGCGAGATTCGACCATCGTTGCGTAGAAAGGTGGTGATCCTGGGCGGGGGGCCCAACCGCATAGGCCAGGGCATCGAGTTCGACTACTGCTGCGTGCACGCGTCGTTTGCTCTGCGGGAGATGGGGATAGAGAGCATAATGGTCAACAGCAACCCCGAGACGGTCAGCACAGACTATGATACCTCGGACAAACTTTTCTTCGAGCCTTTGACCACGGAGGATGTTTTGAATATCGTGGCCCGGGAAAAACCCGAAGGCGTGATAGTGCAGTTCGGTGGACAGACTCCGCTCAACATTGCCGGGGAGCTGGCAGAAGCCGGTGTCCGGATCCTGGGAACGCATCCGGACGACATCAACGTGGCCGAGGATCGTGACCTGTTCCAGCGGCTTTTGGGAAAGCTTGGTCTCAGGCAGCCGGAAAACGGGACAGCCTCCTGCGTCGAAGAGGCGGTGGCTGTGGCCCGGAGAGTCGGCTACCCCGTTGTCGTCAGGCCGTCTTTCGTGCTCGGAGGACGGGCGATGGAAATTGTTTATGACGACGATGAGCTGCTCCGTTACATGGATGCGGCTGTGGATGTTTCCCCCGGAAAGCCGGTTTTGATCGACCGTTTTCTCGACAACGCCGTTGAGGTCGACGTGGATGCGGTGTCCGACGGGCGTCATACGATCGTGGCAGGCATCATGGAGCATATCGAGGAGGCCGGCATTCACAGCGGCGACAGCGCATGCGTGCTTCCCCCGATCAACCTGAGCCGGTCGGTCGTCGATTCGATCAGGGAATACACCAAGGCCATAGCGGCTGAGCTCAGGGTCGTCGGGTTGATGAACATCCAGTATGCAGTTAAGGATGAACAGGTCTACGTGTTGGAAGTCAACCCCAGAGCTTCCCGGACGGTTACATTCGTGAGCAAGGCGACCGGCGTTCCTTTGGCCAAGGTTTCCACCCGGTTGATGGCGGGTGAGTGCCTCGAAGACCTGGGGCTCGTTTCAGACCTTACCGGCAGCAGGACCGGTTCGGGGCATATATGCTGCAAGGAGTCGGTGTTTCCCTTTAACCGTTTCCCCGGTGTCGATACACTTCTCGGCCCGGAGATGAAGTCCACCGGTGAGGTAATGGGGATAGACCGCAGTTTCGGCCTTGCATTCGCAAAGGCGCAGATAGCCGCCGGCCAGAGTCTTCCGCTTGAAGGCAAAGTGTTCATCAGTGTAAAGGACCGAGACAAACGTGCGATCGCCGACACCGCTGCGATCCTCCAGGGCCTGGGCTTCGAAATACTGGCAACCGAAGGCACGGCCCGTTTTCTCGGCTACCACGAAATTCCGGCCGGAAGAGTCTTAAAGGTACGCGAGGGCAGGCCGAACATCGTGGACATGATAAAGAACAATGAAATCCGCCTGGTGATCAACACTACCAGCAACAAGAAGGCTGTGTCGGATTCGGCGGCCATCCGTCGGGCCGCACTCGAAAACAACGTCGCCTACACGACAACCGTGGCAGGTGCCAGGGCGACGACCCTGGCAGTCAAGGCTTTGCTGAAAGGGGAGGTTCAGGTTTGCAGCCTCCAGGAGTATCATGGTAGCTCTTAGCTGTTAGCGATTAGCTGTTGGATCCTATATTTTAAATTCGGAGTATGTAATGACAAAAAGTTTGATGCCGGACTGCGTTTCTGGGCGTCCTCGTGAAGAGTGCGGGATCTTCGCCGTCTACGGGCATCGGGATGCCTCGAGGCTTACCTACTTCGGCCTTTACGCACTCCAGCACCGGGGGCAGGAGTCGGCGGGCATCGTCGCTTCGGACGGTGGACTCGTGCGTGAACACAAGGCCATGGGTTTGGTTCATGACATTTTTACGCAGGAAATCCTCGAACGGCTTCCCGGCCGGATTGCGCTCGGGCATGTGCGCTATTCGACCACCGGCTCTTCGATCCTTGTCAACACCCAGCCGCTCAAGGTGCAGTTTTCCGGCACCTCCCTTGCGGTGGCTCACAACGGCAACCTCGTCAACGCAGGCGCGATACGGCATGAAATGGAGGAGCATGGCTCCATTTTTCAGACCACGATGGACAGCGAGGTTGTGCTGCACCTGGTGGCAAGGGGGATCCGGAACGGGATCGAATCCGCGGTACATGGTGCTGTGACCCGGATCCGGGGAGCCTACTCGATGTTGCTGATGACCGGCGACACCCTGATCGCATGCCGGGACCCTCACGGTTTCCGCCCTTTGAGCATCGGGATGCTGGACGGCGCTTACGTGGTGGCGTCCGAGACCTGCGCGTTCGACCTGGTGGGGGCGAAGTTCCTGGGGGACTTAGAACCGGGGGAGATATGCATCATCAACCGGCACGGGTTGAGGAGTTTTTTTTTCGAAGCCTCGCAACGGAAGGCCCAGTGCATATTCGAGCTGATATATTTCGCACGGCCGGACAGCAACGTGTTCGGACAGAATGTCTACCTCTTCAGAAAGCGCCAAGGGGAAATGCTCGCCGCGGCGTACCCGCTTGACGTGGATTTCGTTATGCCTTTCCCCGATTCCGGGAACTATGCGGCCATCGGCTATGCTGCGGCTTCCCGGTTGCCGCTCGAAATGGGGATGATCCGGAACCACTATGTCGGCAGAACCTTTATCGAGCCGTCCCAGGAGATGCGCGATTTCGGGGTGAAGGTCAAATTGAATCCGGTGAAAGAGCTTCTTGCGGGAAAAAGAGTGTTGATAATCGAGGATTCGATCATAAGGGGGACCACCTCACGAACCAGGATAAAGACACTGCGGGATATCGGGGCCCGCGAGGTTCATATGCTGGTCAGTTGTCCTCCGCACAGCTTTCCATGCCATTACGGGATCGATTTCACCAGCAAAGGCGAACTTATCGCTGCGGATAAGACCGTGGACCAGATCCGTCGCTATATAGGGCTCGACAGCCTCGGATATCTAAGTATCGAGGATTTAACCGCGGCGGCAGGGTACCCCGAAGACTTCTGCCTTGCCTGCTTTAACGGCCGCTACCCGGTGGCGATCGACGAGAATTTCCGCAAAAACTGCCTCGAGTGAACCGGCGCCCATTCCAACTTGGCCTGCAGTCACCTTGTTTACTTTCTTAATCCCGCTTGGGTATAATTCTTCTTTGCCTCCGGCGGGGTTGTTCATTTTTCTGGGATGCCGTTGCTTCTTCAGGAAACCTTGCGTTTTTTTTCCATGAAAAGTTAATATAGGGCAACGTTGCGCACCTGTTTCCGCTTCGGGCATTTATTAAAACAAAAATGAGGAGGATTTTTTATGGAAAAGAAAATCATTCAGACTTCGAACGCGCCGGCGGCTGTAGGGGCGTACTCACAAGCAGTTCAAGCCGGGTCTCTGGTTTTTGCCTCCGGCCAGATCGGCCTTGTTCCCGAAACCGGTCTTATGGTTGAGGGAGGTGTGGGGGCTCAAGCGCGGAGGTGTCTTGAAAATCTCCGGGCGGTACTGGAAGCGGCAGGTTCGTCGATGGAAAAAATAGTTATGGCCACCGTTTTCCTTGCGGATATCAACGATTTCGCAACGGTGAACGAGGTGTATGGAGAATTTTTCCAGGTCGATCCTCCCGCGCGAGCCTGCGTGCAGGCCGCTGCCCTTCCGAAGGGGGGGCTGGTGGAAATCGCCGCCGTAGCTGGGTTGTAGATCCGGCACAGCCTTATTTTTCGGCGTCGGTATCGGCTGTTTTTCAGGCAGTGCCTTCCGTTTTCTGCCTGCTAATGGCTAATGGCTAACACCCAGGGGAAACGAGCTTTATGAATGATCAGTATAAACCCGGTGATTCCGAAAACCCGATACCGTATCGCAACGTCCTGTCGCAGATAGATCAGGCGGTGGCCGTCATTTCCGGGGGGCGGATCATCTATGCAAATTCGGCCCTGTGCAAAATTGCCGGGAAGAACCGAGGGGAAATGCTTGGGCACCTGTTCCTCGACTTGGTGGAGGAAAAAGACCAGGCCAGGGTTGAGGGGTATTTGAAGTCCCGGGAATTTTCCGTGGCCGGCAGCGTGACTTTCCGGGTTACCAGAGAGTCCGGCACCGACAGGGATGCTCGGTTGCAGGCTTTTCCGGTTCAACTCCAGGGAGCCTATGCTGATCTGCCGGGGCTATGCTGCTGTTTAACCGATATCACCGACGACCTGGATCGACTGGACGAACTCCGAAGGGAGAATCGGCGTCTACGAAGCCTGATAGACGACGCCGAAAGTGTAGTGATGTCTTTCGCGCCCTATGACTGCAAGGACATCCTGCTGGCCAACCGTTACGTGGAGGCCCTGCTCGGCTGTTCGGTCAAGGAAATCATCAATGGCAGGGTTCATCCGTTTGATTTTGTTCACCCAGGAGATATAGATAAAGTAATCGAATTTTATGAAGGATTTCCTGATATTTACGAAAACGAATCATTGGAATATATAATTATAAGCAAAGATGGGAAACAAAAATGGGTTCGTGATACAGGTAATGCGCTTTTTGTTGAAAGGGGGCACGGAATTCCCAGAAGAATAGACCATACCATAGTGGATATTACCGAACAAAAAAGGAGAGAAATAGAATTAGAAAAGGAGAGATCCAAGCTCGACAGTATTATAACAAACAGCACCGATATGATATATCGTGTAGACCACGAAGGCAATTTCCTTGATTTAAACCCTGCCGGGATGCAACTTCTTGGGATAGACGGAGATCCGGGTGAGAAGAATATTTTGGACTACTATGTTCACCCCGGCCAGAGGGATCTCCTTGTCCGGCAGATCAAGGAGAAGAGCCGGGCCCAGCAGACCGCCAAGTGGAGGATCCCCCCCGGCGTGACGATTGATGTGGTCATCAATGCTTTAGCCGAGGTTGAACATGATGCAGAAGAGTTTTCATACCAGGGGATAGTTCACAATGTAACGAAGACCCTTGAAATGCAGAAGATAGAATCGGTTAAAAAAATGTGCGGCGGTCTGAGCGACAAGATAAACACTCCGCTTATGACGCTGTCGATGAACATGCAGATGCTCAGGGACATGCTGCACTCCGCTCATTTGGATCCGGATGAGATAGCAGCCTGCCTGGACGGGATGGAAAAGGCCTACACGAGAATCATCGGGCCCATGGAGACGGTCCGCGAAAAATATTGGGATATAGAAGAGGTGTCAGACGGGATCGGTGGAACGATTTACGAGATACACGAGAAACTTCCGTCCAAGGAAAGTTGAAAGACCGGAAAAGGATGAAAATCCGAAAGGCCGTTGCCTATATCATGCCCATCCGGAAATATCGGGTGAAAACCATATCATACCGCGGGGTCAACTCATGCGGCGGCGGATGAAATTTTCGATTCGATCAAGCGCCTCCGACAGGATGGGTGTGTCCACGGTGCAGGAAATTCTTATGCACCCGGCACCCGAAGGCCCGAAGGCACTTCCGGGAACCACAACCACCCGCTCTTCATCGACCAGGTCCATCGCGAAGGATGTGTCGTCTACCGTTATCGCGGCGATCGAAGGAAAGAGATAGAAAGAACCGGACGCAGGGTTGATTCGTATCCCGGGCATTTTCCTCAGGCGTTCCCATGCAAACCTGCACCGTGTTTCGAATGCTTCTTCCATAGCGGCGAACACCCTGCGGTCCGTGTTGAGTGCAGCCAGCGCTGCACGCTGACCGATGCTGCTGGGGCAACTGGTGAAAAACATCGCGACCTTCATCATTTCCTCAATCAGCCAGGGAGGACCGAAGCTGAACCCGATGCGCCATCCGGTCATGGCAAACGTTTTTGAAAACGAGTTCACCACAATGGTGCGCTCCGCCATGCCGGGGCGGGTGTAAATCGATTCGTGTTTTCCACCGTAGACAAGGTGATCGTAGACCTCGTCTGATACAACAATCAGGTCTTTTTCCACTGCTATGCGGGCGAGCTCGTCGAGCACATGCCCGGGGAGAACCGCACCGGTCGGGTTGTTGGGTGAATTGATAAGCATCAACCTGCTTTTAGATGTTACGGCCGCGGCAATGCGATCGGGCCGGATCACGAAGCCGTCGTCGAAGTCCGTGGGAACGTACACGGGAAAGGCGTTCGCCAGCTCGATCTGAGCCGGGTAGGTCGGGAAGCAGGGTTCCGGAATGATCGCTTCCTCACCTGGGTCCAGGAGCGTTCGGAGACTGGCCGTTAACCCTCCCATCCCGCCGTGGGTGACGATGATGCCGGACTGATCCATCTCGATTCCTCTACCCCTTATCATGTATTCCTGAAGGGCCGCCACCAGTTCATTGTCTCCCCGGGTGGGGGTGTAGTGGGTTGCGCCGGCTTCGGCGTCAGCCAGTGCGGATCGGCAGATCGACGGAGGAGTGTGGAAATCCGGTTCCCCGATACCAAGAGAAATGACTTCCCGGTACCGGGCGGCTCGCATCGACATTTCCCTGATACGGCTGGGGGTTATGCGTCGTACATTTTTTGAAACTTTTTCTTTCATGCCAAGGTCCTTTTCAGGGGGCAGGTTGGGAAAATGCCTTCATGGAATATTTGAAAATTGATAGCACCGGGGGCGCGAGGATGTCAATCATTGAATCCCCCCGCCACGGCCTTTATTCG
>DSCZ01000213.1 GCA_011048855.1 Desulfobacteraceae bacterium
GTGGATGATATGGTGCAGGATCCCGTCTGCGGCACATATGTTCCGTTAAGGGAGGCTTATCAAAGAGTGATTGACGGTAAAGTCCATTATTTTTGCAGTGAACGATGCGCCGATCTTTTTATGGAACAGCACGGGCGCCGACAGTCGTGAAAAGCCGGTGTTGTGGAAAGGAATGAGAATGAAATTTTTTATCGATACCGCGAACGTGGAGGAGATCAGGAAAGCGCATGCCCTTGGAATGGTTGATGGTGTTACGACGAACCCGAGCCTTGCCGCAAAGGAGGGGCGGCCGTTCGAGGATTTGATTGTTGAAATATGCAGCATGGTCGAAGGTCCGGTGAGTGCGGAGGTGGTCAGCCTGGATGCGGAGGGGATGGTGTCCGAAGCCGAGAAGCTGGCTTCCCTCGCTGAAAACATCGTGGTTAAGATCCCCCTCATCGAGGAGGGCCTGAAGGCGGTACGAGTACTTTCCGAGAAGGATATCTCCACCAATGTAACCCTTTGTTTTTCGCCGCTTCAGGCGCTTGCCGCCGCAAAGGCCGGTGCGAATTTTATCAGCCCTTTCGTTGGAAGGCTGGATGATATTTCGAGCACCGGTATGGAGCTGGTAGAGCAGATCATCACGATTTACAACAACTACGGGTTTGAAACCGAGGTCATCGTCGCGAGCGTAAGGAACCCGCTCCACGTCCTGGAAGCGGCGCTCATGGGCGCGGATATCGCGACGATACCGTTTAAAGTGATCCAGCAGATTGTCAAACACCCCTTAACCAATATAGGGCTGGAGAAGTTTCTCGCGGACTGGAAAAAACTGGAGAAGTAAAAATGCCGTTGATCGCGGCTTTTGCTTGTATGGTGACCATGATTACGGCCATGTTGTTCTCGACTGTGACTGCCAGGGCCGATATTTACCGGTATGTAGATGGCGAGGGTGTCATCCATTTTTCCAATGTTCCCTCCGACAGCCGCTACACAATCTTTATGCGTGCCGCCAAGAAAGACCCTGCTCGCTACATCCGTGACTATGACGATATCATAAGCAGGGCAGCCCATGATTTCGGTGTAGACCGCGCCTTGATCAAGGCTGTTATCAAGGCCGAATCCGATTTCAACCATCAGGCCGTGTCCCATAAAGGAGCGCAGGGGTTAATGCAGCTGATGCCGCAAACCGCCCATGTGCTTGATGTCAGAGATCCTTTTGACCCTGAAGCCAACATTATGGGCGGAACCCGGTATTTGAGCTCTCTGCTCAAACGTTTCAACGGAGACCTTCATCTGGCGCTTGCAGCCTACAATGCCGGGCCGGAGAGAGTTGAAATGCACCGGGGTGTCCCTCCGTTCAAGGAAACCCGTGGCTTTGTCGACAGGGTCTTGAAATACGTAGGCCACTATGAATCACAGAACTGACCGGAGGCGGTACCAAAAAACGAGAATAAAATTGTATTGACAACAGGCGCTGGAGATGTAAAATAAATTTTTGAGTGCGGGAATAGCTCAGCTGGTAGAGCCCCACGTTGCCAACGTGGTTGTCGCGGGTTCAAGTCCCGTTTCCCGCTCCATTTCGAAAAAAGAGGAAGGCGGCATAGCCAAGTGGTAAGGCAGCGGTCTGCAAAACCGTTATTCACCGGTTCGAATCCGGTTGCCGCCTCCAGATATGAATAAAGGGTCTGCAAGGATAACAGTCATCCTGCAGCCCTTTTTTTATGATCATTGCCGGCACTACAAAAGGTTCGCAATATTGTATACCCCTTTGTCAAACCAGGAAAGATGCAGGGGTCAGCGATAACAGGGCCGTGCAACTTCTATTCGATTACGGCCCAGGTTTTTCGCATCGTAGAGGGCCTGGTCGGCAACCCTGATGAGACCGTCAATCCCTCGATTTTCGGTGAATTCGGCCATCCCGAAACTCGCGGTTATCCGTATTTCTTTTCCTGCGAAATAATAGGGTGAATCGGCTATGCGCCTGCGTATTTTTTCACCCACCACAAGGCCGCCTTCCAGGTCGGTGTCCGGGAGCAAGATCATGAATTCCTCACCACCCCACCGGCCCACAGAGTCCTGGCCACGCAGCATGCTCTTTATACGAACACTCGTCTCGATCAGGATACTGTCTCCCGCATTATGCCCTTGGGTATCGTTCACTGACTTAAAGTGATCCAAGTCTATCATGAAAACCACGAATGGAGACTTGCTCCTCCTGTTTCGTACGGCCTCTTGCTCGAGTCTTTCCTCCATGGCGCGGCGATTGAGCAATCTGGTCAGAGGGTCGGTGTTGGCGGCTTCCTGTAGGGCATTTTGGGCACTGATGCGTTTAGCTATCTCGTATCTCAGTTTGTCATTGATTTGCTTGAGGTCGCTGGTGCGTTGCTCCACCCGGATCTGCAGTTCGTCCCTGGACTGGCGAAGGGCCTCGAAAGCCTCGCGTTGTTTCTGTTCGGAAAGATACAAGGCGGTGGACATGTCGTTAAATGCGGTGATCAGCTGATCCAGTTCGTCATTGGTATGGGCCTCGATCCGTTCACCCAACCTCCCGGCCGTGATGGCAGTACACTTGCCTATGGACAGTCGGATGGGTGCCATGAAACGGGCGGCCAGATACCTGGCGAAGAAAAAGGCCAGGACTATTGATGTTATCAAGGAAAAAATAGCCGAAATCTGAAGACTTCTTTTTTTGCTGCGCACCTTGTCCGCTCGCATATCGATTCCCACCAGGTATTCACCCACCCCGTTTTTTATGGGTGCGTAGCCTGAAAGAAAGGATCCCCATTCGTCCGTGTTTATAATGTCATCAACCGCAGCCCCGGTAAATCCCTTTATCATTTCCGGAAGAATGACATCATATTCCTGTCCCGGAGGAGCTTGTTTATCCGTCTCATCGGAGTCGATTACGAAGAAGATCTTCTCGCCCTCCTGTCTCATCACATAAAGAAAGGCGATGTCGGGATTCATTCGACGCAACATGCGAAGAGTCTGAAGGTTGCGGAGATAAGACGGATCCGTCACGGCGGAAGCTTGGGTGATATGCCGGAGTTCATTGGCATCTATGGATTGGCTTATCAACGCAGCACTCGCCTGAAGCCGTTCCTTCAGCCCTTTCATCAGGCTTTCCGCGGCACTCATATAAAAATAGCTCCCTGCAGTACCCAGGACAAGAAGCACCGTAAGCAGGTGGCTCAAAAAAAGCTTCGCACGAACTGAAATGCGAAAAGCTCTTTTCCTTTTGGATATGAAATCCTTCATTACAGACCAGTTCTCCGCACCGCGCACTAGATTACAACGAAATCATGGTGGTTGTGCAGGTAGCATTTGATCGTACGGGCGAAATAATCCTCACAACCCCTGCGACATTTAAGGTCGGATCGGATATCAAAAAAAAGATCATCGGAAGTGATCAAAAGGGCATTCAACATACCGAGCTACCTTGCAGTTTCGAAATATTTTTCAATATTAAAATGAAATTATTTAAAAATTGAGATGCGGAACCATAGAAAAAACTTGTGTTACACGTCAACAGAATAATGATTTGAAAAGAAATTGTCCAGCATAGAACTCTCAACGAGGTAAATTAAAAATGTTTAAATCGTAAACCGGTCGCCTCCGTGAACGGCAATTCATTTTCCCTTCGATATGGTTATATCAAAGACCATCGCCAGGGAACGGGAGGCGAAATTCAAGCAGGAGGTCCGGGAAGGCAAGCACCAGCAGAAGGCGCGCCGGATCAAGTTTGAAGTCTTCGCGGAGAAGTACCTCGAAAACGCCAGGGTGAACAAAAGACCTTCATCGGCAAAACGAAACCAAGTGTCCGTTGGTCAGCTGATGCCGTTTTTCAGGGGTCAGTTGATAGGATCATTGTTGCCTTCCAGGTGGAACAGTACAAGAAGGCCATGAGAGACGGAGGCGCGTCTCCGGCCACAGTAAACCGTGATGTGGCTTACCTCCGGAACATGATGAACATTGCGGTTGATTGGGGATATTTACGGGTGAATCCTCTTTCCAGAATAAAGATGATCCGGGAGGATAATGAAAAGATGTGGTGCCTCTCATACGAGGAAGAGGTCCGCCTCCAGGAGATAAATTAAAGGGTTTGCAAGGATGCAGCCATCCTGCAGCCCTTTTTTTGTTTCTAATCTGTGTGGCATGGTGAATTTAATAGGGGGCATCACCAATTTCCGGCTCTCTTATTTCAGGTGCGACACAGAGGGCAACATCACCTGGGGTTCGGTCAGCAGAAAACTCCCTTCCTGGATCCAGTCTTTTAGAATCTTTGCGATTTCCACCGCCCTCGAATATGAAGAAAGAGGGACTGTCGGGATATCCTTCCCGTTCAAATGGATTGTGCCGCTTTTGAGTTGTGCGTAGTTTACCTCGGCAAGGGGCTTTGCCTCTCCTCGAGGGTAATCTCTGCCGTAGTCAACTACCTGCGTAAAAATTTCTTCATCGGATACACCGGTGAAACGGGCGATGTCTTCGCTTAAAACAGGAATCGGCACGCCGATGCCCACTGCCAGCGAGCAGCCGTATCCGAGTATGCTGACTCCGATCACCCATCGTGGATCCATCTGTTTCATGTCTCCGGTGACCATCAGTGTTCCGGCCGGCCTTCGCGGAGTACCACCGGGGGCTCTTTCCGCATCTGGCTTGTGCTGAGTTCCGGGGCCTATAACATAGCCCCGGGCTCCGCCCAGGAAGATGCGTGTCCCCAGCCCTATGGTCAGATAATAAGGGTCGTTCATCAATGGGCTCATCTCTCCTGACGTGGAATAATTTGCGTTTCCGGCCGCGGGCTTGAGTACACCCATATAGGTGTAGATGGTCTTACGCGTCAGGTTTACCGCGCAGTTGTAATTCTGGTACGCGTTCCTGGGGTTGAGCAGCATAGCATAGGGCAGATCTTCAAGTACCACTTTCTTCCTGATTTCCCGGTTCGGATAGCAGTCTGTGCCGTAGGCCGTGGCACGCAACTCCACCTTC
Source organism: Desulfobacteraceae bacterium (assembly GCA_011048855.1). Next base: position 4,972 of record DSCZ01000213.1, read on the forward strand.
TTCCCTGCTATAAGGTCGTGGATCACATGGCCGCCACCGTATTTGAACTGACCCGGATGGATCACATTCAATGGATCGTTTTCGGCTGGTTCGGTCGCTCCGATGTAGGCGTCCACCGCTGCCAGTCCTGCATAGGCGGAGACGTCATTAAACCAGACTTTGGCCGCCTTAAGGGCCGGTTTTACATGTCCGAAATTAATAAAAGCCCCAGAAGAACACATCGGAGCAAAGGTACCTGTCGTTACAATATCCACCTCCGCAGCCGCTGCTTTTGGACCCCTGCTTTTGACGATTTCGGTCATTTCGTCCGCCGATACAACCACCACATCGCCTTTGCGGATTTTTTCGTTTATTTGTTGAATTGTCTTTACAGCTTTTCGGCCGGCCATCAGATCCTCCACTGCCCGTGTGATTTTGCTTTCTGGAAAATGACAATCCAGAAGTTGTCACGGAGTGTACTTCACTGCAACCGCAGTGACAAATAAAAAAATGGTGCCTGTGAATTTCAGGGGAGGTGGGATCCCCTTTGCAAAAATCTTGATGCGTTTGTAAAAAATACCATCTTCGCTTTATCGGCGTCGGGGTCGGGATCGGTATCGGGATCGAAAAGCCCGCCGATCAACGTCCGATACCGATACCGATTCCGACTATGAGGGACATTGTTGTTCCAGCCTCTTACGACGCCGTCAATTTTGGTTTTCATGGTCGAGATTTCGAACGCTTGGAAAAGAGGAGGCCCAACAGAAGCACGATCCCGAGAAACCCCAGCGTCGGCAGGTCACCCCAGCGGGCATAAAGCGTCGGAGGCGAGCAGGCGGCGTCAATGGTGCAAAGGATCACCTCACGGGTGAACAGGTCGCTCCGTTTGTGGATTTCACCGATGCGGTCGATACATGCGCTGATCCCGGTGTTGGCGGCACGGATCATTGGTTTGCGTTGTTCTATGCTTCGAAACACCGACATCGCCAGGTGTTGATGTGGGGCGCTGCTTCGTCCGAACCATGCGTCGTTTGTCAGGTTCACGAAGAAATCAGCTCCTGCCAGTGCCTGTTGCCTTGCATGAGCCGGAAAAATGACCTCGAAGCAAATCATTGCTCCGGCAGCCGGATGACCATCTCCCAAGGGGGATACATCCGTGCCGGAGGTGAAATCTCCGGCCGCAGGCACCAGTCTGTTGATAAAAAACAGGATGCTTTTAAACGGCACATATTCTCCGAACGGCACCAGGTGTATTTTGTCATAAAAAGCAATTTTTCCTTCAGGCGATAACATGTAGGCCCTGTTGAAAAAATTTATACCGCTTTGAATTTGCTCATAGGCGGGAGACCCGAAAATAAGCGACATTTTATTTTCGGCGACAAAACCGGAAAGCATGTCCGCGAATTCCATGTCTTCCTGAAAATAAAATGGAGTGGCGGTCTCGGGCCATACCACGAGGTCCGGCGAATGTTCCACCGCTTTCTCGGTCAGGTTCATATAAATATTGATGGTTTTTGTACGGTATGCTTTGTTCCACTTTACACTTTGATCGATATTCGGCTGAATGACGGCGGTTTTAATGTTCTCAGGCCGGCCTGCACCATCCCCTTGATCCCCCTGCATTGTCAACGACCCATAGAAGAACGCAAAAGCCAGGGCCAGGACCGCGAGTGCGCAGTTCAAAAATTTATCAAAATGCGATCGGACCGCGCCGGATGCAAAAAACCGAAAGGCTGCTGCGTTTACCAGTACCAACAGAAAGGAGACCCAGTAAACCCCACCCAGTGCGGCGATTTGAATAATGGAAAGCCTCTGGTACTGGGTGTAACCGGCAAGGCACCATGGAAATCCTACGATCAAGTGGGCTCTTGCATATTCCAGCGACACCCATGCGACCGCGATGAAAAGGCAGGAGAAGGGTAGTTTTGTAAATCTTGCCGCCAGAGCGCAGAAAATGCCTGTATATAACGCCAGGTAAAAACAAACTGCGCAAAGGGCGATGATACCGACTGGCAGCGGCAGGCCCCCATAACGCTGCAATACGAAAACGATCCAGTACATCAGTGTCATAAAATGAACGATGCCGGCAAGGTATCCCAGGCGAAAAGCCTCGGCGGGCGGCCTGCCCTCGATTGCTTTGAAAAGTGGGATCAGGCAGATCCACGCCAGCCAGTCCGTACGAAAAGGTGGGAACGAGGCGGTCAATAAAAGGCCGGACAGAACGGCTCCAAGCCATGGAAGATAAGATTTGGTAAAGTTTGAGCCGGGTGTTTGTGAATATGTGGAAGATCGGGCCACGGGATTTCCGGATGGGCACTGATTAATTGAAACCGGTTTTCAGACGCTCTGCAAACGCGGTCTCCGGGTCGGGTTCTATGAGAATCTCGTCAATTTTTCGCTGGTCGGCCTTTTGTATAACAAAGTTGACTCCTTCAAAAGGAATCTTTTCGCCGGCCTCGGGGATTCTTCCGAGCAGGTGAATTATAAAACCTCCAACCGATTCATAATCCCCTTTTGGGAGCTTGAAGTTTAGAAATTCTTCCAGTTTTTCAGCTTCCATTCGGGCATCTACAAGAGCAGTTCCGTCCTCATGAACTGTTAGAAAGGGAGTATCTTTATCGTGTTCGTCAAGTATTTCACCCACGATTTCTTCAAGTATGTCTTCTATAGTGATTATCCCGGCTGTACCTCCATATTCGTCGGTCACCACAGCCATATGGGTTTGTCTTGCTTTGAGATCACGAAGAAGCTCGGCGAGCGGTTTGGTTTCCGGGACGAAAAAGGGGGGCCTCAAGAGATCAGGGGGAATAGTTATTTCGGGCGCCTCTCCCCAGAGTTTCAAGAGATCCTTTGCGTGCAGTATTCCTTCTATTTTATCTATTGTGCCGGAAAAGATAGGTATCCGCGTGTGTCCGCATTCTCTTACAAGATGAATGACTTCGCCGAGCGTGGCATTGAGGGGGGCGGCAGACATCTCAGTCCTGGGGACCATGATCGAATGGGCCTGGGTTTCCCGAAGTTCGAGGACACCATGAACCATGTGGGATTCCTCGTCGCTAACGAGCCCCTTGGCCATTCCCTCGTCCATGAGATCCTGAATCTCTTCAGCAATGGCGTTGGATCCATCAGGGTGTGCCTTTTTTCTGATTAAATCCCTGATGTATGCCAGAAACCCTTGTGACGACTCCGCTTCCAAGGAATACCTTTTCTTTGTGTTCGATCATGGAATGACCCGTGTAGGTCATGCTCCTACCATTGAGACAGAAATATAGATTTATATGCAGAGTAATGTCAAGAGCTTTGCGGATTGATATTGATATTTCTTTGATGATGATATTTCTTGACTAACAGTAGAACCGGATGTATATTCCATATGTTCTATCCCCTGAGGAGGGAATTTTCGTGTCGGCGGGGCACCTTCTTCAGGCCGACGGTGTTGAAGGGGATACGTGGAGCATGATCACACCGTTGCATGTGCGGGCATAGCTCAGCTGGTAGAGTACAAGCTTCCCAAGCTTGGTGTCGCGGGTTCGAACCCCGTTGCCCGCTCCAGTTTTTGCTGAAGTCAGGTGCGGCCTGACTACCCTTTTTGAGGTCCGTATTGCATTTCAGGATGCGGTACTTCGAATTGCGGACTTTGGCGGTGGGTCTGGACACCGGCGGTGTTATGCCGGTGCTCTTTTGATTTATTGCTCATGAGGTAGTCTGCAAGTCAGGAAGCGGGCCGCAAAGCCCGTTTTTTTTTGTTGTGGGTTGTTGTAACTGAACCACTGCAGGGATTCCTTGCTATGTCTGTTGCCGAAAAAATTATTGGGCAGGTGACAGTACTTGTTGAACCGGTGATCGAAGAACTAGGCTTCGAACTGGTTGATGTGGATTTTTTGACAGACAGGGGCCGAAGGGTATTGCGGCTTTATGTGGATAGGGAATGTGGTGGCATAACCCTCGATGAATGCGTGGAAGTCAGCAGGGAGGTTGATGGTTTGATCGAGCTGGAGGACGTGGTTCCTGATCCATATGTTCTGGAAGTGAGTTCTCCAGGGCTTGACAGGCCTCTTAGGAAAGAAAAGCATTTCGCCGCTGCGGTGGGGCGGAAGGTGAAGGTGAAAATGAAAAAGCCGGTGGAAAACCGACGGAATTTTACCGGGATGCTGGAGAGTTTTAATGCCAATCTGATTACATTGCAGATTGAAAATCACAATGTAACGTTACCCGTGGCAGAAATCGAGAAGGCCAGGATTGTGTACGAAGTTTAGGGCGACCGGGTTGCGGTCTACTATATTGCCGGATTGTAAAATCCGTGGGAAGTCAAACATCGTTGGAGTGAAAAAACATGATTTCCGACTTATCCAAAATGATCGATCAAGTCAGCCGTGAAAAGGGCGTGGATCCGCGAGTGTTGATAACTGCGCTCGAAGAGGCGGTCAAGGCCGCTGCGCGTAAAAAACACGGCCCTGATTACGAACTCGAAGTAAGCTATAATGAAGAGGCCGGAGAAATCGAGGTTTTCGAGTTCAAGGAGGTCGTTGAACAGGTCATCAACGAGCATCTGGAAGTTTCATTCGAAGAAGCGAAACAGCTTGACCCTGAATCGGAGATCGGCGACAGCCTCGGCATAAAGATGGACACAAATACATTCGGAAGGATCGCCGCACAGTCCGCCAAACAGGTCATTATGCAGAGGCTGAAGGAAGCCGAAAGGGATATCGTTTACGATGATTTCAAGGACCGGCGTGGAGAAATAATAAACGGTATCGTCCAGCGTTTCGACAGAGGGGCTATAATCGTCAACCTCGGTCGTACGGAAGCCGAGCTTCCAGTGAAAGAACAGGTGCCACGGGAGCCATACAAGCAGGGAGACAGAATCAGGGCCTATATACTTGAAATCAGGCAGTTCAGCCGGGGGCCACAAATAATGCTGTCGCGGACTCATCCCAATTTTGTCGCCGCACTTTTTGAAAACGAGGTTCCGGAGATAGCCGAAGGAATTGTTAAAATCGTGCAGGTCGCCCGGGAACCGGGCAGCCGGTCGAAGATAGCCGTAAAGAGCCGGGATTCGGATGTTGACCCTGTTGGGGCGTGCGTCGGAATGAAAGGACGGAGAGTTCAGGCGGTTGTCCAGGAATTGAGAGGGGAAAAAATCGATATCGTTCCGTTCGATGATGATCCTGCCAAATTCATATGCAATGCGCTGGCTCCTGCTGAAATCACCCGTGTGATCGTTGATGAGAACAATCGTTCAATGGAGGTTGTGGTCGCTGACGATCAACTGTCTCTTGCCATCGGGAAAAAAGGACAGAATGTACGCCTCGCCTCGAGACTGACCGGATGGCGTCTGGATGTGGTCGGGGAAACCGCATATAACAAGAATTTGAAGGACGGCTACCGTTCATTGCTTGATTTGACCGGGGTCGGGGAAAAGTTGGCTGCAGATCTGCATGCCGAAGGGTTCGGTTCCGCTGATGATATTTCCCGTGCTTCTGTGGTGGATCTCATGGATGTCGTGGGCATCGATGAAGAAAAAGCGGGAACACTGATCCGTGAGGCGGAGCAGTATGTCGCAAGAAAGCGTGCCGAAGGAATTCTGCCGCCCGATTTGCAGGAAAAGGAAACAACGCCGCCCGATCCGGCCGGGCATACGGATATAGAAAATCCAACGGAGCCGGAGGAAGGCTTTGAACAGGGATAAAAAAAGTCTACCGATAAGGAAATGTATCTCGTGTGGCAAAAAAAATACTAAAAATAGTTTATTAAAACTTGTTATAAATGATAAAGATGAGGTGGAGTTTGATTACAGAGGATCTAGCCCGGGTAGAGGAGCATATGTATGCCGACGGAATGAATGCATCGTGCGGGCGATGGGGGAAAGGGTTCTCTGTAAAGCTTTCCGGAGACCGGGGCCGTTCATTTGTAGATTTTGCGGATCATTGCAATAAAAAAACGGATTGAAAGCTTTTTCAGCCTGCGGCGCGGCGGCTTAAAAGATAATAGTTTTAGTTCTGGGGGAGTATATGGCGAAAGTCAGAGTCTACGAACTGGCGAGAGAACTCAACGTCGACGGTAAAAAACTCGTCGAAATGCTCGCGGCCGACGGACTGGATGTGAAGAATACCTTGAGCACCCTCGACGAGTCCGTGGCGATGAAGGCCAGGGAGATGGTTTCCAGGAATGTCGTCTCAGAGGTTATCGAAGAAAAACGAATAACCAGACGGGTTATCCGGCGTAGAAAAAAGGTCAAGGTGGATGAGCCTCCATCCGAGGTCGAGCCTTACCAGGAAAAGACACCGGAGGCTTCTATCGAAGTCCCTGCAGAGGAAGAAGCTGAAAAGATAGATGAAACCGGACTCGAACCGGCTGAAGCCGAAAGTGAAATCGTTGAGGCCCAGGAAGTATTGAAAGAGCCTGAGCCGGAAGTGTTGGATGAGAAAGCCCCCGCTGAAACGATATCTACACCTGCCGAGGAGGTCTCCCCAAAAATAGCTGTGAGTGAACAATCTGCAACTGAAATTGAACAACAATTACCAGAAGTTGGGGAAGCGCCCGTAGAGGCGGTTCAGGAAGACAAGGCACCTGTGGAACCGGCGTCTGGGCTTAAGGTCAAACCCAAAACAGCTGAAGCGAAAAAAGCGAAACCCAAAAAATCCAGAAAAAAATTCGATCAGCCGGCCCGTATTATAAGCAAACCTGTCGAGCCGCCCCCACCCACTCCCGAACCTCCAGCGGAGCCTCCGCCAGAGGTCAAGTTGATTCCCGAGATAGAGCCGACCCCCGTCAAGGTGGTCGTTGAGGAGGAGCCCGGTGCCCGCTCGAAAAAATTAAAGCAGGTAAAGAAAAAGAAGGAACGACGAAAAATAGATGTAGAAACCGACATCGCTCGTGTCTCTGCGAAGCATCGCAAGAAAGAAGTGTACGAAAGGGCGGACTTGTACCAGGGCCGGCCTATGAGAGGCAGAGCGGCAAAAGGAGCTAAGGGCAAGGATACCGGTAAAAAAAGCGGACATACCGAAATTACTGTTCCGAGAGCTATAAAGAGGAGGCTCAAGGTCCACGGGAGTGTAACGGTTGCTGAGCTTGCAAAGGCCATGGGTGTCAAAGCGGCGGAGTTGATAAAAAAGCTTATGATAATGGGTTCCATGGTTACAATCAACCAGGAGCTTGACCTAGAAACCGCTTCCCTGATCGCCGATGAGTACGGCTACGAACTCGAACAGGACTCTTTCGAGGAAAAAAGCCTGATCCCTGATACGAAGGACGCTGAAAAAGATCTGAAGTCGAGGCCGCCGGTGGTCACAATTATGGGGCATGTCGACCACGGAAAAAC
>DSCZ01000368.1 GCA_011048855.1 Desulfobacteraceae bacterium
GAAGGAGCATCTGATTATGGAAGCAGCGATAGACTGCCGCGGCCTTTCATGCCCGGCGCCGGTGCTGGCGGCGAAAAAAGAGATCGAGAAGAGAAATCCCGGCCGAATAACGATCGTCGTGGACAACGAGGCATCCGGGCAGAATGTTTCCCGATTTCTTGAAACCAAACACTACCGGGTGTCGGTACAGAAAGAGGACGGCGTTATCACCATCGTGGGCACTATCGAGACCGCACATGAACCGGCCGAAAAACCCCGGTTGGAGAAGGCGGGCAGAAAAATCGTTGTGCTGATCACCTCCGATACGATGGGTCGCGGGGATGATGAACTGGGCACCGCTTTGATGGGTAATTTCATGAAAACCCTGAAAGAATTGGGAAATGAGCTCTGGCGCCTGGTTTTCCTGAACAGCGGAATCAAACTCGCGGCCGAAGGTTCTACGGTCCTCGAAACCCTGATCGAACTGGAAAATGACGGGGTCACCATCCTGGTATGCGGCACATGCCTTACCCATTTCGGCCTGCTGGATCACAAGAAAGCCGGCCAGACGACGAATATGCTGGATATCGTCACGGCCCTACAGGCCGCAGATTCGGTTATAACGCTCTGACAGTCTCAAGAAAAGCCGGTTTTCGTTTGACAACCAAACCCTGCTTTCCTATATATCAGGAAAATTTCTTTCTGGTAAAAGGCGGTAATCGAATGCTGGAATCTCTTCTGCGCCCTGAAACCATTGCCGTGGTCGGAGCATCCATAAGCCCCGGCAAGGTGGGTTATGCCATTGTAGATAATCTCGTAAACGGAACCTTCACCGGTGAAGTGGTACTGATAAACCCGACTGCACAGGAAATCCTTGGCGCCAAATGCTTCCCGGATCTGCGGAGCTGCGGCAGAAAAATCGATCTGAGCGTCATAGCACTGCCGACCCGCCTGGTAAAAAAAGCGGTGGAAGAATCGATCGAAGCCGGCGCAAAGGCGATCGTCGTTATCACCGCCGGATTCAAGGAGGTCGACGAACAGGGCGCTCTGCTCGAAAAGGAAATCGCCCGGTTGTGCCGCGTACACAGCGTACGGCTGATGGGCCCAAACTGCCTGGGCATCATCAATACTGAAAACGGCATGAATGCGTCGTTCGCATCCAAAATGCCTGCCAAAGGCGGAATATCCGTGCTTTCTCAGTCCGGTGCCCTTGCAACCGCAATCCTCGATTGGGCCGCCGAGCGTCACCTGGGGCTCGCCAAGCTGGTAAGTATCGGCAACAAGGCCGACCTCAACGAAAACGACTTCCTCTCCACCTTCGCGGACGATCCTGCAACAAGTGTTATAGTGGGTTACCTTGAAAACATCGTTTCAGGTGACGAGTTCATCAAGGTAGCGGAAGCGGCCGCGGGGAAAAAACCCGTCGTAATCCTGAAAGCCGGAACCACAGCGGCCGGCACCAAGGCGGCGTCATCCCATACAGGAAGCCTGACAGGAGCGGACATAGCCTACGGGGCAGCATTCAAACGTTCCGGGATCATACGCGCCGAAACATTCGAACGGCTCTTCGATTATGCTACCGCCCTGGCCATGCAGCCCCTGCCCTCAGGAGACAGGGTCGCCATCATCACGAACGCCGGGGGCCCGGGAATCATGGCTGCGGACGCGGTTGAGAAAATGGGCATGCATGTGGCGGTGCTGGCGGACAGCACCGCGACCGCACTCAAGAAAAAGCTTCCTGAAGCAGCCAGTGTAGGAAACCCCATCGATGTGCTGGGTGACGCGGACCCTGAGCGATACACAACCGCGCTCGCAGCGGCTCAGGAGGACGATTCCGTGGATGCGGTGATCGTCATTCTGACCCCTCAGGCGATGACCAGGCCGGCAGAGACGGCGAATGCCATCGCATCGAATATCAAAGGCAACAAACCTGTGCTCGCATGTTTCATGGGCGGCGAAGATGTCTTGCCGGGCAGGGAGGAACTGGTTGCAAGAAATCTCCCGGACTACCCTTCCCCGGACAGAACCGTTGCAGCCCTCAAAGCCATGTGTGATTACGCGGCCTGGAAAAAACGTCCTCCAAGGATTGTCACGCGTTTTCCGGTGAATAGGCGGAGAGTTGAACGCATCATCAAACATCAGCTCCGTATGGACCGCCGTCAGGTCAGCGAAGTCAAAGCCAAGGAAATGCTGAGGGCCTACAACTTCAACGTTCCTTCCGGTGGTGTGGCGTACTCGGCGGATGAAGCGATGGATCTGGCGGATCGGGTTACATACCCCGTAGCCATGAAGATTGTATCGCCGGACATCCTTCATAAATCCGACCTCGGCGGAGTCAGGCTCAATCTCAGCAGCCGAAGCCAGGTTCGAGACAACTACGACCTCATGATGATGCGGATAGGCCGAAGAGCACCTGAGGCCAGGCTGGAAGGGGTTTACATCGAAAAGATGTGCCCACTCGGCCGCGAGACGATAATCGGAATGACCAGAGATCCTCAATTTGGTCCCATGCTGATGTTCGGGATGGGCGGCATATTCGTCGAGGTATTGAAAGATGTCAGTTTCCACCTGGCTCCGATAACCTCCGAAGAAGCTCTTCAAATGCTTGAAAGCACCAGGAGCTACAAACTTCTCACAGGCACAAGAGGCCAGGCCGGAGTCGATCTTCAGGCCATAGCCGGAAGCCTGCAGCGCATGAGCCAGCTTGTGACCGATTTCCCGCAGATCACCGAAATGGATATCAACCCGCTGATCGTCGGGAAAATCGGGACCGAACCGATCGCTGCGGATGCAAGAATTTCACTCGCGAAAGAATGAAAGCACAACTCAGGGACAATTGATTGGATTAATTGTCCCTTCACTCTTGAAGGAAACAGATGGACGCCGTAACGACATACAACAACGAATGGAAGGACAGATACCGGGATCTTATCGCGACCCCGGCCAAAGCAGTATCCATGATAGGAGCGGGGCAGCGGGTTTTCGTCGGCACCGGATGCGCCCAGCCGGAAGTGCTCGTGCAGGCCCTAACAGCCAGAGCCGACGAACTGCCCGGGACCGAAATCGTCCATCTCCTCACCCAGGGGGAGGCACCGTATGCCGAAAAGAAAATGAGGGAAAACTTCCGGGTGAACAGTTTTTTCATCGCCGAAAATGTCCGCGACGTGATTCAGCGAGGCATGGGGGACTACACCCCTATCTTTCTTTCGGACATCCCGAGGCTTTTTGTATCCGGGCAAATTCCCCTGGATGTGGCGTTGATACAGATAACTCCTCCCGATGAGCGAGGAATCTGCAGCCTGGGAGTCTCTGTGGACATTGTCAAAAGCGCGGCTGAAAACGCCGCCATGGTCATAGCACAGGTCAATCCCAGGATGCCCCGGACCACGGGGGATTGCACGTTGAACGTCGAAGACATAGACGTTCTGGTGGCTGTGGACCTGCCGATACTGGAATATCACGAGCCCAAGACGGACGAAATCACCCGAAAAATCGGTGAGAACGTGGCCTCGCTGATTGAAGACGGCGCAACGATCGAACTGGGAATCGGCCACAACAGCCACGCAGTCGTTGAATTCCTATATGGCAAGAAGGATCTGGGGCTTCACACCGAGATGGTTTCCGATTCAATCGTGGGGTTGATAGAGGCCGGCGTCGTGACCGGGGCGAGGAAAAGCCTGGACACCGGCAAACATGTGGTGAGTTTCTGCATGGGCACGGACAAGCTCTATCGATTCGTCGATGACAATCCGTCTTTTTCGTTCAGGCCCACTGAATATGTAAACGACCCGTTCGTTATAGGAAGGCAGAACCGTATGGTTGCGGTGAACGGAGCCACAGAAGTCGACCTCACGGGACAGGTCTGTGCTGATTCCATAGGCACCAAATTTTTTTCCGGCATAGGCGGTCAGGTCGATTTCAACAGGGGGGCGGCGAGGTCCTCCGGCGGAAAGGCCATAATTGCGCTTCCTTCCACAGCGGAAAACGGAAAAAAATCCCGGATCGTAACATTGCTCACCCCCGGTTCCGGGGTTGTCACTACCCGCGGCGACGTTCATTATGTTGTCACCGAATACGGCGCAGCCTATCTTCACGGCAAGAGCATCGAGGAACGGGCCATCGCCCTGATCAGCATCGCCCATCCTGATTTCCGCGAGAAGCTGCTGAGAGAAGCGATAGAGGAGAACTACGTCCGCCACGAGATGATAGATGTAGAAGGCAAAATCCGCGTCGCTCCTCAGGATCTCAAGACGTCGATGATCCTGGACGACGGCACCCAGATCCTTTTCAGGACCATTAAAATGACCGACGTCCGCCTGATAAAAGACCTCCACTACCGGTTGAGCAAGGGCACGATCTACTACAGATTCATGCGCGAGATGAAATCCATCCCTCACAGGGAAATCCAGGACTTCGTCTACATAGACCACAGGCGTGACACCGCGATTGTCGGTACCATCCCCGCCCCCCAGGGTGAGGAAATAATAGCGATCGGACGTTATTACCTGGACACCAAAACCAACCGTGCCGAAGTCGCGCTGGTGGTGAGGGACGACTGGCAGAACCGGGGAATCGGCGGATTTCTGCTGCGCTACTTGATAACCATCGCAAAAAGAAACGGAATCAGCGGTTTCACTGCCGAAGTGATCAGTTCCAACAGGCCGATGCAGGCGATCGTGCACCAGAGCAACTGCAAGGTGACAAGCAGGCTCAACCACAATATATACAGCTTCGAAATGGATTTCTCCGGAACCTGACGAAGCTGAGCTGTCACCATCATCCCGGGTTCCGTTTGACGCGGTTCCGAACACTGGAGAATGTATATCTCAATGAGCGAGCCTGACCTCGATCTTCTTCTGGCTGAAGAATTTGTCCGCCATACCGGCTGCCACATCTTTCTGACGGGAAGGGCCGGCACCGGCAAAACCACCTTTTTGCACAACCTGAAACATAAGACCCCGAAACGGATGGTGGTGACAGCCCCAACCGGTGTTGCCGCGATCAACGCTGGAGGTGTCACCCTCCACTCCTTTTTTCAAATACCCCTGGGTCCGTTCATCCCTGCAAGTGAAGCCCACGCGCAGCGGCATAAGATTCGAAGGGAAAAAATCGATATCATCAGGAGCATTGATCTTTTGGTCATCGATGAAATCAGCATGGTAAGATCCGATGTGCTTGATGGTGTGGACAGTGTTCTGCGCCGATACCGACGATCCAGCCAGCCGTTCGGTGGGGTGCAGCTGTTGATGATCGGGGACCTGTGCCAACTTTCTCCGGTGGTCAAAAATGAGGAATGGCAGATACTCCAAGCGTACTACGAATCACCTTATTTTTTCAGCAGCACGGCCCTCGCCCAAGCTGAATTTGTTCCCATTGAGCTCAAACACGTCTACCGTCAATCCGACCGGCATTTCATCGAACTCCTTAACCGGGTCCGTGAAAACAAGTTCGACCAGGAAACTCTGAAGCAGCTAAATGCCCGATACATCCCCGATTTTTCGCCCGGAGAAGACGAAGGCTACATCACCCTGTGCACCCACAACAGCAGGGCCGACGCAATCAACAACGCCCGGCTCAAAAGCCTGCCCGGAAAAAGCCGCCGATTCGATGCCATTTTAGAGGGCGATTTCCCTGAACAGGCTTATCCCACCGCCGCATTTCTAGAACTGAAAAAAGGCGCACAGGTGATGTTCATCCGCAACGACATGTCCGCCGAGAAGTCCTATTTTAATGGTAAAATCGGGAAAATCACCGGGATGTCGGACGAAACCATAGAAGTCCTCTGCCCGGGAGATGCGGCCGGAATCACTGTATCCAAAACCACCTGGGAAAACATCGAATACACTGTCGATCCCGAGACCGCCGTAATTTCACAAAAGGTCGCAGGCACATTCACTCAATTCCCATTAAAACCGGCGTGGGCCATAACAATCCACAAAAGCCAGGGGCTCACTTTCGACAAAGCGGTTATCGATGCAAAGGCTGCTTTTGCCTACGGACAAGTGTACGTTGCTCTGAGCCGCTGCCGCACTTTAGAGGGCATAGTACTCCGCTCACCTCTTTCCCCGGTCGGGATCAAAACCGAGCATACAATTCAGCGCTTCACCACCGAAGCTGCAAACAATCCACCGTCACCGGAAAAACTGGAAGCTGCGAAAAGCCTTTACCAACAGAACCTTTTGAACGAGTGTTTCACCTTTAACAGACTTCGTGGGCTGCTCGGCCGTTTTGCCGCTCTTCTGCGCAAAAATGCCGGAGTGATCCAGGCTGCCGGCTCTGAGGACATCATCGACTCCGAGCAACGAATAGCAGCGGAAATTTGCGAGGTTGGGGAGAAATTCAAGGTTCAACTGCAGGGCATGTTCTCAGAAACGGGTGTTCCTGCTGAAAATCCCGCAGTCCAGGAAAGGGTGGAGAAAGCCGCTATTTATTTTCAAGAAAAATTTGAGGCGAACCTGTTGTCATGTCTTGAAAACTTCAAACTGGAGACGGACAATAAGGAGATTCGAAAGCAAATCCGAGACGCCCTCAAACAGTTGAAGGAGGAAACCGCCACAAAATTGGCCGGAATTGTATCCTGCCGGGAAGGTTTTTCACCGGGAAAATATCTGCATGCACTTTCGGCGGCGTCCATCAACCAGAGAGAATCCAGGCCAAATGTTTCAACCCCAACATTTTCCGAAGCGGACGTAGGCCACCCGGAACTGTTCCAGGAACTGCTCCAGTGGCGTAAAAAGAAAGCGGTCGACGAAAACCTTGCCCCCTACCAGGTGATTCACCAAAAGACTCTGGTTCAGATCGCCGTTTACCTGCCCGACTCCATTGCCGCTTTAGAAAAAATCAAGGGCATCGGTAAACGCCTGGCAGCGAAATACGGTTTGGAACTGACTGAGATGGTAAAAGACTACCGCCGCAAATACCGGATCGATACTGTCTCCGTGCCGAAACCTTCAACTATGTCGCCGGAGGAGAATACCCGAACCAAAACACATGTAAAGGAAGACACCAGGAAGGTCAGTTTGGAACTGTTCAAGAAAGGCTTGACCATTTCCCGGATCGCAGAGCATCGAGGGCTGGCGATATCCACCATCGAGAGTCACCTGACCCACTGGGTATCAAACGGCGAACTTGGAATCGGAGACTTGTTGACGGATGAAAAGCGATGCGCCATCGAGAAGACAATCACCCCCCGGCAGGGAGAACCGCTAAGCCGTTTGAAGGCCGCCCTTGGCGATGATTTCTCCTACGGCGAAATCAAACTCGTCCTGGCCCATCTCGAACACCTGGAAAAACAATAGCCTCCAATAACCACAGGGCCGGAGTTAACATTTTCCATCTCAGTGGTGATCTCGGCCACAGGCCTGACCCTGAACGGCGGGCCTTTCTTGTAAACCATGCAGAATGTGCACTTATTGTGCGGGCAACCCATGGTGGCCTGGATCAAAAGGCTGCCGGCCTCGCTGGGAGGCCGGTAGATCGGGCCTTCACATTTGAGGAAGAAGGTCATCAACTTGCATCAACGGGGGAAAACCGCCCCCCTGTCCGCACTCGATACGAAGCCTGCATATCTTCCAAGGTAGCCCTTCGAAATTTTTGGTTCAAAGGCAGGCAGAGCTTCTATTCGCCTGGAGATCTCCTCTCCCGTAAGTCGGACATTCAGCTTCTTCGCCGGGATGTCGATCTCGATTACATCCCCTTCCCGTAAGGCAGCGATGGGTCCGCGGGCCGCCGCCTCGGGAGAAATATGCCCAATGCTCGCGCCCCGCGAAGCACCTGAAAACCTTCCGTCGGTTATCAGCGCCACATCACGGTCGAGTCCCATACCGGCAAGAGCGGATGTGGGCGAAAGCATCTCCTGCATCCCGGGGCCTCCTTTCGGCCCTTCGTAGAGGATTGCGACCACATCCCCCTTGTTTATTTCCCCGCCTAGAATCGCCCTGCATGCAGATTCTTCGGAGAAAAATACTCTCGCCGGACCCGAATGAACAAGCATTTCATCCGCGACCGCCACCTGCTTTACGATCGCCCCATCCGGGGCAAGGTTCCCGTATAAAACCGCGAGCCCGCCGGTTGGGTGCACCGGAGCTTCGACCGTCCTGATCACCCCAAAATCGGCAACTTTCGCCTGAATTTCCTCCAGCATCTCACCCACCTGTTTTCCATAAACAGTCATCTGGGTAACATCGATCAGGTTCGCCTTTCTGAGTTCGCTCATCAGCCCCGGGATCCCTCCGGCCCGGTATAAATCGATGACATGATCGGGGCCGGCCGGTGCCAGTGAAGTCAGATGGGGTACTTTACCGCTTGCTGCATCGAAATCCTGAAGACTGAGCTCGACTCCTGCGTAATATGCTATCGCCGGTAGATGGAGAGCCGAATTGGTCGAACCACCGAGTGCCATATCAACGGCAACGGCGTTCAGGAAAGCCTCCCGGGTCATGATCTGAGACGGCTTGATACCCCTTTTAACGAGTTGAACGGCCTGATATCCGGTCTGCTTCGCGATGCGTATACGTTCGGCAAATACCGCCGGGACGCTTCCGTTGTAGGGAAGCGACATCCCGAGGGCTTCCGAAAGATGGCACATCGTATTGGCTGTGAACATTCCCGAACACGATCCAGGACCAGGACATCCCGCGCATTCGATTTCATTCAGCTCGGCTTCGTCTATCTTGCCGCTTTTAAAGCGCCCTACCGCCTCAAAGACTTTATCCACGCCGATATCGCGTCCTCCGAACCTGCCTGGAAGCATCGGGCCTCCTGCCACGAATATCGACGGAATGTCGATTGCGCCTGCGGCTATCAACATCCCGGGTACGATCTTGTCGCAGGAAGACATCAACACCAGTCCGTCGAAAGGATGGGCCGTCGCCATGATCTCGATGGAATCTGCTATCAACTCCCGGCTGGGAAGGCTGTATTTCATCCCCACGTGATTCATGGCAATTCCATCACAGACTCCTATCGTGTTGAACACCATGGGAGTGCCTCCGGCCGCATAGACTCCGGCCTTGACAGCCTCCACCAGGCGGTCCAGATGCATGTGGCCCGGAATAATATCGTTGAAGGAATTGGCTATTCCGATTATAGGTCCGACCATTTCCCAGTCGCAGAAGCCATCGGCCCGCAGCAGGGATCGATGTGGCGCACGCTCCGGCCCTTTGGTCATCAGTTCGCTTCGTTTCTCCATTCATTGTCTCCTTTATTCTTGCTGACATTGAAAAAAGCCCCATCAAGCTTCTTAGGCGGGGTCGCGTTTTTTCTGAATCTATACCACTCGGCTGCGGGTGAATCAAGGCTGTTTCGAGGGCTTGCCTTTAGAAGAGTGATACTCTAATATCCTACTTGCTACAGGAGGCACCGAATGATTTCGGACGACAACACGGATTACCCCATTCGCTGGTACGACCCCATCCTTCTGGCGACCGTCCCGCCGCTGGCCGCGTTTCTGGTTTCGACTCTCATGCGTTCATGCAGACTCAGCGCGAAATTCGGGGGAGAGGCCGTCGAAGCCGCCCTAGCGCTTTCCGGCGGAAGAGCCGTATATGCCACATGGCATCAACGCATGCCCTATCATTTTCACTATTTTGGAAAGATGCACCTCCTGATGATGATCAGCGGGAGCAGGGACGGTGAATACGCTGCGAGACTGGCCTCGTGCTTTGGTTTCCGCAATGTCCGCGGCTCCTCGACCCGCGGCGGCTCAAAGGCGCTTAAGGACATCATCTCCAGGCTCAGAGACGGCCGCGGCAGCGCCGGAATGCTCGCAGACGGGCCCCAGGGGCCCCCGAGAGTGGTAAAAATGGGCTCCTTGATCATGTCCAGAGACACCGGCCTTCCACTTATCGGTGTCTTATGGGGAGCCGACAGGTGCTGGACCCTGAATTCGTGGGACAGATACCTCATACCCCGGCCTTTCAGCCGTGTGGTCGTAAAGTATACCGAACCGATGTGGATTCCCGCGGGCACGACAGGCGAAGAGCTTGATGAACTGAGGGGGGAATTCGAAAGAAGGCTTAATGAAGCCACCCGGTTCTGCGATCTTTATTTCGGCTCCGAGCGTCCATGGCGACGCACCAGGGCCGACGGTACTCCGGAAATCGGACCACTACCCTGAAACCACCGGCAGAGCGAATCATCCTTATATCGGAGTCCCGGAATTTTCCTCTTGACATACAGCCCCGGCCCGGCTTAGAGATAGGGCTTAGTCAGGGTGCTCGCCATGAGCGAAAAGGGAACCCCGTGGAAATCGGGGGCGGGCCCGCCGCTGTAATCGGGGACGAAAACCGCACAGTGCCACTGGTCCGATGAACGGACGCGGGAAGGCGCGGTGATTAGGATGATCCGGGAGTCAGAAGACCTGCCCTGACAGGATGTTTATGTCTCCGCGGATTGAGACTGTCCAGAGATCTCGAGGATAAAAACGGGAAATCCCCGGGTCGGTTGCTACGATTCGGGGATTTTTTTGTCAACCCCACCAGGATCAAGCATCCGGCCTTCAACCTGCGCATCTCTTTCAGGAGCCCAGTCATCCGCGGTCCATACCTGCAAACCCATAGAAGGAGGACCATTTGAAATGATCGGAAAAAGGGAAAGTATAGTGATTTATTTTCTGGTTTCATTCCTTGTCCTGATGACTCCCGGTCAAGGATATGCCGGAACGGCTGAAAGAGAAGGCACCGAAGCCTTCCTCGAAGAAGTTGTGGTTACCGGGAGCCGTATAGAGGAAGAGATAGCCGGTGTGCCTGCGAACATTACTGTGATAAGCGAAAAAGAAATCCGGGCGTCGAACGCAAAAACCGTAGTCGAACTGCTACGAAGCGAAGAAGGCATAGTCGTCAGGGACCTTCTTGGAATAGGAAGAACCGCTCAGGTGGACCTGAGAGGCTTCGGTGAATCGGGTTCAAGCAACACGCTGGTTTTGGTCGACGGCCGAAGGATTAATGCAATTGATCTGAGTGGAGTCAACTGGAGCCATATCCCTATTGATCAGGTGGCCAGGATAGAAATCCTCAGAGGAACCGGCAGCGTGCTTTACGGAGACAACGCGGTCGGCGGGGTGATCAATATAATAACCAAGGAACCGGAGGAAGGATTTTCAGCCAGGACCTCCATCACAGCGGGAAGTTTCGGCCGAACGAAAGAGCAGGTCTCTGTCAGTGCGGGCAAACCGGGGTTTGCCGCTTCGGCCGATTTCAGCTACGATTCCAGCGACGGGTACCGCGAAAACAACTACTATCGGGCGAAAGACGCCTCCGGCCGCATCCTCTACCAGCCTGCAGACACCTTGAGCCTGCATCTCGACTTTTCGCATCACTCCGATGATTATGGAATGCCCGGGGCCTTGAACGAAGCCGATTACAATACCAACAGAAGGACCGCCAAAGATATGCTCGACAGGTCGGATTCCGAAGATTCCTTTCTCAGGATCGGCTTCGATTCAGCAATCGGGGATTACGGCACTCTGCTCGGAGAATTATCCTACAGACATATGAATACAAAAAGTGACTACCCTGATCCCAGCTTCCCGTTTTTAACCGAAAACGATATCGAAACATATGGATTTACACCCCGGTTCGTGTTTGACCAACCTCTTTTCGAACGCAGCAACACCTTTATCGCAGGAGCCGACCTGTACCGGTCGGATCAAACCCTGGACTCTTTCTCAGGAACCTTTTCCCCTGTTGTCACACCTTCAGGCCGAGACACGATCAAGAGGGAATCCATGGGTTTTTATATGACGAATGAGATGGAAATTTTCGAAAACCTACGATTCTCGGCCGGAGCGAGAACAGAAAGAGTCGAAGACGATCTCGAAAAAATGAACCTGCCGGGCAAAACAATCGCTCTTAAAGAAAAAGTTAAAACAAGAGAAGAGGCCTTCAACCTGGGGCTTTCATATAAATATAAGCAGGATTCAACCCTTTTCTTGAAAGTCAACAGGAGCTTCCGCTACCCCTTGACCGATGAACTCATTGAAATCGACCAGGCAACATTCGCCACCGGAATAAACACCGACCTCGAACCACAGACGGGCATGCACTACGATATTGGCGTAAAACATTCGTTCAACAAAAGGTTTCACGGGCGCCTGACCCTCTTCCGCGCCGAGATAAAGAATGAAATATTTTACGACCCCCTGCCGAAGCCCTATGTCGGCACGAATGAAAACCACCCCGAAACACTCCACCAGGGAATTGAAGCCGGCCTCACCGTCCGAATTTCGGACAAAATTACCTTCAATGGAAATTATAC
>DSCZ01000152.1 GCA_011048855.1 Desulfobacteraceae bacterium
ATGGATCCGAGCGCAGGCGATCGTGGTCGTTGAGATCTTCATATCCCAGGGCAATGGCCATGATCCGCTGGCCCAGCAACTCACCTACACTGTGGTCGATGCGCCCCGGATCACGATGATCCGCAAAACATCGGGAAAACTGCTTGATAAATCCTCGAGCCCGCTCGATCTCAGCCAGAAGCAGACCTCCCGCATCCGAAGTAATCGATCCACCCTTGAAATCCGCCGTGATTTTTTTGGTGCAAAGCCCTTGAAATAACACTCGCTGTGAATTACACTCTGTATGCATCGGTTGCTCCTGTTTGAGGCTTCAAGAACCCCATTATAACAGGATAAAGCAGCCGATGCACCCCTTCCCCCCTTAAATCTAGTGAGAAATACGGGCTAGAGTTGGTTGAGTTGTTGAAACTCAAACGCCGGATTCATGTCGGGTTCGCGGCAAGAGTAGACGGTTGGCGAACTGAACTGACTTCATTGCAACAAAAAATTTCGGAGAAAAGACGCAAAGCGATTGTTTTATCATTGTCCGCCGCCATTTTGTTTGTATTGTTGGCGGTCTTCTTTTTCGGCCTCCTGCCGGGAATCCGTTTCCGAAGTTCTCTGAATGAGATTAAATCCACTCTTCAAAATTCACCATCCGATGCCCTGAAGATGATTGAAGGGCTTAAACGTGAGCATGATTCTTCGGAACTGGAGAAGATGCGCAAGCAGGCCTTGTTTCAGGTCAGAACGGCACAAGTCACGGAGATGCTGGAGCAGTCACGGAGTCTGGAACAGAAAAATGATTTCGGCGGAGCCCTCGAAGTTTTCAGTGTCATCAAGCAGGATGTGTTTCCAGGTGCGGGCCTGCCGGAAGAGATCAGAAAAGCAGAAATGAAATTGAGACTCGCCACCCGCAGACATTACGTGGCACTGGCTCGAAACCAAAAGGATCCCGGAAGCAAGTATCTCTTTTATAGCCGGGCCCTGGATTTTCAGGCGGATTCAGCTGTTCAGCGGGAGGCAGATGAGTACGCCAACAGGAATTCCAGAGATATACTGTCATCCCTGGTCCGACAGGGCAACGAGGAGACGGATTGCAGCCGTGCCCGCTTCATTGTATCTAAGGGAATGCAATTATCCGCAGCGCATCCGGGGGATGTTGAAACTGAGGGAAGAGGTTTACCGTCGCTGCCGATAATATTATAACCATTTGGGATGCGATACTTGCCTATTTATTTGCTTCGAGCGTTGCTACCTGGCCGATCCTGGGCCGTTTGCGGATATACTGGAAAGTCGAAATTGTAATCCATTCGGTCGAGGCCCTGAGCAAGCCAACCTGGCCACACTGTTTTATGATTCTGATAAAAGAGGCAAGCGGTTTTGTTCTTTGATCCATGTGAACAGTCGTAAGGAAGTTTAACCGAATCATGGATGATGCGGATCTTTATAAATGCTGGAATAATGCGCCTGGGCGGCGTGAATATGCCACCAGTTCGGATGGTTGGCGAGACGGGATTCGGTATGCCAGGTGCGATGTATCTGGGCCAGCATTGGCAGCGAAATTGCTGCATTTTTATTTAATGAGTTTTATCCTAATTTAACCGACAAAAAAATGCGAACTACACATGCCGCTTTCTACTTTCTGTATATTCTGGATGGGGAAATAAAAAAGTTCCCTCTGAATAGGAGGGATGCTGTTACTCTCGGGCGCAGTTCCCAGTGCGACTGGAACGTGGACCTGAGTTTCATATCTCGAAGGCATGTACGTTTATGTCCACAAAATGATGGGGTTGAGATCGAGGACCTGGAAAGCACGAATGGCACTTATATAAACGGCCGGAGAATCCGCCGGGCAAAAGTGCCGGTGGGCCATTCCTTTTTTATAAATTCCCTGGAATTCGTGCTGAAAATGGGTGATGCCGATGATTTCGAGGTATCTGCGGATCTATCTGATGCTATCCGTTCGACCCGGCCCTCGTCTTCTGTTCCGAAAGGTAAGGATGATACCGAAGACACAGCCGGGGATGGACCCAGCTTCCTGGAACGGTTTTTAAGAGGTATTCTTGACCTCGGCCTCAAGGCTCATGCCAGGAATGATTTCTTTCTGGATCTGGGAATTTATCTGAATGTGGTTTTCGTACGCCTGCAAGGTACCATATATTTCTACGAGGAACGTGGTGATTCCCGGGAATTGTTGTTGAACCAGATCTTCGATGAGAATCAGTCATCCGTGGTTGAGGATGACGAACCTCCAGAGTGGGCGTTTGCCGGGAATGTAGAGGATCGAGATTTTAAAAGTGGTATTGTCAACTCGTTCCGAACGGGATCGGATACGCAAACGGTCTGTGTTTTTATCTCGCGGAAAAAATTACCGGATCAGTATCGCTGCTTTCTGACATTGATGGTGGAAACCATCGGGATTATTCTCAAAATACTGTCCGAAAGTCCGCCGAAGGTGGAAGGTGGGTTACTGGCAGATTCTGTTGTGCAGGCCCGTGGTGCCATTATCACGGCGGACCGGGAGATGAATCGCTTGATTCGCAAAGCGCGCAAATTGGGGCGAAGTGATGTGTTTATTCTGATTGAAGGAGAATCCGGTACAGGTAAAGAGTTGTTCGCCCGGGAGATTCACGAGGCATCCAAGCAGAAATCTGGAGAGTTCGTGGCTTTGAATTGCGCAGCCATCCCGGAAGACCTGTTGGAAGTGGAGTTGTTTGGATGTGAGAAAGGAGCGTTTACCGGGGCCGATAAGCGTCGAATCGGCAAACTCGAACTGGCATCGGGGGGAACGTTGTTCCTGGACGAAGTAGGGGAGATGTCCGCCCGGTTACAGGCCAAGATGCTGCGTTCGATTCAGGAAAGCGCTTTCTATCGCTTGGGCGGCAATGAACTGGTCAAAGTGGATTTAAGGATCGTAGCCGCAACCAATAAGAAACTTTCAGAAATGGTATCCAAAGGGTCTTTTCGCGAAGATCTTTATTACCGGTTGGTCCACGTGGAATTTAACGTGCCTCCATTGCGGGAAAGGCGGCCGGACATCAACCGCCTGGTGCGTCATTTCGCGAAGTGCGAAATGGAGCGCTCAGGCAAAAAAATCCGGGGGTTTTCTGTAAAGGTGTTGAACGTATTTAATGAATATGACTGGCCGGGAAACGTGAGGGAATTGGAGAATGAAGTTATTAAATTGATTCACCTCGCGGATGACAACGGTGTGATCGGATTTGATTTGTTGTCTCCCCGGATTCGAATGTTCAGTACGGAGATGGCGCAAACGTTAAAAATCCCCAACATCAAGGGCCGAATCCAGGAGTTCGAGAAAGACAACATTATTCGAACCCTGCAGAAAAACAAAAACAACAAGGCCCAGACTGCCCGGGACCTGGGCATCAGTTACAATACGCTTTTCAAAAAGCTTCGCAAGTATGGAATCCAGTAATACTCAACCCGGCCAAAACCATCACCCTCTCGAGATGGGGGTGTGTAACCTTTTGGAGATGGTTGGCGCTTCCTCACGCTTAGTTTTTAGAAGAAAAAACGCAATTACCTGCAATAGAGGTGGTTTTGAGAGAAAGTCTCTTTCCTTTTGAAGTTGGCATCTCGTATGCTAGGGTTTGTTGTTAATTCCACAAGGAGGCATTATGAAGTTTAAAAGTTTTCGAGTTTTAAGTGTATTGGTTGCCATGACTTGTATGCTGGCGTTTTCGGGCGTGTCTTTTGCCCAGACCGGACCTGATGTAGATACCTTGATGCCCTTTAACGGCACTATTGGCAACTCTGTAGGTCAGTACAAGAAAGTCAACACGAAAACGGATGAAGTCTGGGATTTCTTTACCAAGGCAAAGTATACGCGTGAAATTATGACCCTGCGGAAAATCATTCAGACAGAAAAGATCATTCCCCAAACAACAGTACCGGAAAAACTTGATGGCAACGAATACTTTGTTGTAAAAGAAAAATGGGAAAAGCCCTACGAAGAAAAGATTACTAAGTATAAGCCCCAAGAAAAACTATTCCGTGTAACCATTGACGAGGCGCCCGGGGAAAAGGTGTGGCGTTACATGAAAAAAGGCGCTGGTAAGTAAATCGAGATCAATAAATGGTGAGTTGGTTTGCGCCAACTCACCATTTTTTTTTGGAGGATCCATGAAAAGAGCCTTAAGTTTCCTGCTGGTTGGTTTGTTTACTTGCGTCATGATGTCTCAGGACATAATCAGGATTGACCCGTCACTTTCCATTACACTGTTACCGGAATGGGAAAAGTTACCCAATGAACGTGGAACTGAAATTTTGAGGAATGAAGGCATTTTTGCCGAATCCTATTTATATGCGAAACATTCTACCATAGAGAATTTTTACTTTATTGTATCCAAAGCACAGCCGGACATGATGTTTTCAGAGGCATTTTTAGAACAAAACCGTCTCAAACGTGCAAGAACTCATTATAATTTGGACCCAAAATGGGGGGAAGCTAAGGTTGTAAACAATGTTTTTGGTTCAAATAGCGCCGTGATTACGCTGGGACTGTCAAAAGAGAAAACCAGCCAACAATTTCCTGCTTTTACAGTGGGAGTCTGGGTGGACTTCGTAAGACCGTATTTTAATAAGAAAGACAATAAGGCAGAGATTAATTACTACGAAATTTATTATAGAATCCCTTCCAACCAATGGGACAAACTTCAAGGTAAGCCAGGTGAAGGTGAGTTTCTAAAAAAATACATTAAACAAATCATCCATTTTGAACCAACAGGTTTGGTTCCAATCACATCGGGAGTGTATAACGCAATGGAATGGATGGAGAAGAATGGCTTTGTCGTTAATTTAAAAGAAAGCCAACCTGCCGTTGAAGATAAAGCGGCAAAACCAAAGCCCGCGGAAGTCGCCGTATTTGAAAGCATTTCCATGGATGGAAACAAAGTTAGGGAATATTTCGAGGACACTCTGAAGAAAGCGTTTTTTCACTCTAATGAATCACCATTGATTTTCATGCCCGGGCATCGTATCCGCGTGCTTAGTGGCCGGGTGAAATCTGATTCTTCTATGGATTTTAAAGCGGCTGAAGCTTATTTTGAAAATGGGAACATGGTGGTTAAGGATGCAGAGAAAAACATTGCAAGTGTTCGCCTTGATTCCATCAATCCCAGCTCAATCAAAGCAAAACGCAAGGCGCGTTTGAGTATTTCGGGAAAGGAATCCAAGACCGGGAAAGAAATCCAATTGGACCTGGTGATAGACTGGGAACATGAAGTCTCGCAATGGATCAAGCGACAAAAAAGAAGTACTCCGGCACTGGAAAAGCAAAAATAGTCTTTTTTTGGAGAAAAAGTGCGCAACAGCGTCTGCATGGGCATCATGCAGGCCCTGTTGTGTAGTGCGATCCTGGTTTTTGGTGCGGATCAGCCGCAGGTCCCATTGTTGATTGAATCATCCCCGGATGCGGACGTTATCCTGGAAGGACGGTTGAGTGGCAAGACTGATTCGGCTGGATTCTTTCTGACAAGGGTTTCACCAGGGTCTCACAGGGTCAGGGTACAGAAAAGCGGGTTTTATGCGGCCGAAAGAAGCGTTTTCGTGTATGACCTTTCAACGCGGGTTCGGATTATCCTTACGGAAAAGCCTTTAAGCAAGACATGGGCTATTTTGGCCGGCTCGCTATTGCTCCTGATTGTCATCGCTCTGATTATATGGATTCGACATTTACGTGCCAATTATATAGGTCAATTTAAAGTAATCCGGGAGATTGGCAGGGGAGGGGTGGCCAGTGTGTACATGGCGAAATCACGAAAACATACCTTGCCATTGGCTTTAAAGGTCATGCATGATTCACTGGCTGATGACAAGGACTTGGTTGAAAAGTTTTCCCGGGAGGGGAAGGTTTTGTCTTTGGTCCAGAAGAACTGTCCAGGATCAGGGCTTGCCAAAATATTTGAATATGGTCATACCAACGGTTCTGTAAAAAGGCATTATATCGCAATGGAGTATGTCGAGGGAGAGACATTGTTGGAACAATTGAAACGAAAAGGGGCATTGGAAAGAAGTTATGTCCTGAAAGTTATTTATTCATTGGCTGCGACACTTTCATGTTGTCACCGTTCCGGGGTATTCCATCGAGATTTGTCACCCGATAATATCATTATTCAAACGGAATCCGGAACACCGATATTGATCGATTTTGGTATTGCCAAGAACGCGAATACCAGCTATCGGACCCTCGATGGCTCCATTGCCGGGAAGCCGGCATATATGTCGCCGGAACAATGCCAGGGGTATGAAATAAGTTCTGCTTCGGATGTGTATGCCTTGGGGATTCTTTTTTATTGTTTATTGGAGGGGGGGCCTCCTTTCACTGGATGCAACCCAGTTGAAGTGATTTATTCTCAAGTTAACAAACCTTTCCCGAAATTGTCCAATGCTCAATACAAAACTTTGAACCTGTTGATTGCCAGTATGACCGTAAAGGATCCGGAAAAGAGAATATCCATGGAAGAGTTGATTAAACAGATCGGTATGATGTCATAAGGTTTGAAGGTTATATGAATGTGGGCAATGCGTAGCGTGAGTTTGATGATATCCATGGCGGTGTTCCTAATCACGGGAACAGTGCAAGCGGGGAGATCGAATCAACGAATTGAGATGAAATATTTGGGCTGTACACCACAGGGTACGGTGGGCTTGCTCTATGCTGGCAATGAAGCGCTTTCTCCCGGGATCGAAGGTTTTTTAATGACGCGGTTGATTGTTAATAAGGCAAAATTAAACCTGCCGATTGCCAGGTTTGTGATCAAGACGGTAACTAAAAAAGAAATCTTTGTGGACGTGATTCGTTGGGGTGAAGGATGGAGAAGAGATGACATTCAATATGGGGAGATATCAGGAAAGGATTTGAGAAATTTTCAGGCATTTCAAAAATTGATGTATGAAGGTAAAAGGAAGTACGCTGCATCTGATTTTTCCGGCGCACACCAGGACTTTCTATCTGCACTTGAACTTCAACCCTCAAGCCGGGAATGCATGAACTGGTTGTCTAGAACCGGAGGAAAAACCAACCAGGGTAATGCTATCATAAATCGCATGGGATTTCCAACGGGATATGAAAGAATGCTTGATAACGCCCAAGCCGTATATCGGAATCCTTCAGGCACTTGGGAAGTTGTTTTGCCAGAATCGATTGGGATGGTGTACGTGCCTTCGGGAAGCTTTATTCAGGGTAGTGATGCTCATCATGAGGATGAAATCCCGCCGAAAACCATTGATTTGAAAGATTACTGGATTTCAAAAACAGAGGTGACGCTACGTCAGTATGAGGAATTCGCCCGGAGCACGGGGAGGCAGATGCCGGATGACGAAGGATACGCAAGGGATCGCTATCCCGTGATGAGCGTTACATGGTTTGATGCCCGGGAGTTCCACAGGTGGCTCAGCCGGAGGACCGGTTTGACCTTCCGATTGCCAACGGAAGCCCAATGGGAGAAGGCAGCTCGCGGAGACTCTGATGAACGCCCCTATCCCTGGGGTTTCCAGGAGAATGGCTCGGGTGGAATTTATTATTGCAATTCAAGAGAACACAAAGCAGACGGCTTTGAATACCTGGCGCCGGTGGATGCCTTTCCTATCGGAGCCTCACCCTATGGGGTCCTGCAGATGGCGGGAAATGTGGCTGAGTGGGTTCGGGACTGGTACGACCCCGCTTATTACTCTCAAAAACATACAATGAAAGATCCCCAAGGCCCGGCTTCAGGAACGCAACGGGTCGTTCGCGGAGGAAGCTACGTGGGATTTGATTTTGCGACCCGGGTTAGCAAGCGTAACGCCATGAAGCCGGATGAGAAAAACAATTATACGGGGTTTCGTATTGTGCTCGAGGGATCAAATGAGAGGACGATCCAATGAGGCCTCGTATATCATATCACTCCCCTCCGTTTAACGGGACGGGGTGGCGGTTGAGCATGCTGTCCATTGCCTATGTCGATCAGCTCGAAACAACCGCCGCCCTGTCCCATCTCATTCATTCGTTGCCAACGCATTGTCGTGAGTCAGGGATTTGAATGGCGAGGAAACAAAGGGATGACCTGAAGATGAATGATTATCAGGAGGTTAAAGATGATTAAAGGTAAACGGGTTGGGTTTACGTTGGCTGTATTTGTTTTGGCCGGGCTGGCAGCAGCAAATTGGGCGGCCAATGAAGATATAACGAATAGAGTTTTTTGGAGGGGATGAGGGAGTTCTTGAGGTCCGTGTTCAACCCGATAGCGGCGCGCCGCTGATTTTCCATGAATCCGGCGCTGAGCCGCCGTTCAAAGGCGGCACCTGGGTGTTTGCAGGTGACCCCCATCGCCTGGTGGGAGAGTCCTACTCCATCAGCTTGAAAAACCGGTCACATAGGCGGATCAAGGTGGTCTTGGGGATTGACGGTGTAAACGTGTTTCGCAAAAAAGATCTGTTCCATACGGCAAAGGATGATGTGGGCTGGATCATCGGCCCGGAGAAAGAGATCATTGTCCGGGGTTGGCAGGTTAGTTCATCCCGGGCCGAACGCTTCGTGTTCAGCCCCTCCGAATGGAGTGAAGGCGAAGGCACGGGCGGCAGGATCGGTGAAATGTTGATTGATGTGTATACTGAATACCGTCCCAGGGAAATGATAGCTAGAAAAGTTATCGTCGGTAAAGACGGCCAAGAAAGAGTTGTACTAAGCGGGCCACCATCAAGAGCTCCGGTTGGTACCACTTCCGGGGAGAATGTTGACAGCGGCGTGAGGACGGTTAGATTCACGGCTTCATCCCCACGTCCAGACGCCCGGGCCAGGATTGTCTATGGGCGGAAGAGCGACATCATCATGGACCGTCTGGGTATCCGGGTGCGCGAAAACGGCTATGACCAGCTTGAAGTGACATACGTCGTACCCTCCGGAAAAGCCGATGAAGCGGGAATCCGGGAAGGAGACATCCTGGTAAAGGTGGATACGTTGCGTGACTCGGATCGATCTGATCTGAGGCGCATGTTGAGCCGGAAGCGCGCGGGGGAATACATATTCCTCGATCTTCGCCGTGGGGATAACGGCTTGAAGCTGAAGATCCGTTTGTAGTTTAGCAGCTATTTTGAATGCTTCGAGTACTCCTTGAATATTCATCCCTTTTATGTAACAGCGGCGGCGGGAAAACCCCTTCTTCCCCTTCCTATTCCCGCCGCCGTCCTTTTTCATTTGAAATAAAAGGATAAATTTATGCTATTGGGTGTGTTTCCGGATGTGCGCGGCAACCTGGATTTCCTGGAGAAAGGATTGGACAGGCTGAAAGCCCGGGGAGCCGAAAAGCTGGTGTTCCTGGGCGACGTGGTACAACCTGAGTTCCCGAAAAAGTAACGATGAGATGGCAATGACCCGCTGATAATGCTGAAAAAATACGATTTCTCTTGTTTGTTGCCTCGTTACGTATTATAATATTGTAACGAGAATAAGAGGAGTTGTAAGTGGCGGCTATCGTGTACCAGACCAATAAAAAGACCGGGGTCACCTATGCGTACGAGTCGATCTCATACTGGGATAAGGATAAGCAGCAGTCCCGGGCGAAACGTAAATGCATAGGCCGATTGGACTCTAAAACACAGAAAATCATTCCCACCCGGAAAAGAAAGGCGCGGGCAGTAGGGCAAGAAGCAAAACGGGGCCCCGTACCGATCACACGAACAGCCCGCTGTTTTTACGGAGCCACCTACCTGTTCGACCGCATCGGGCAAGATACCGGCGTGACTGAGGATTTGAAGACTTGCTTTCCCGACAGTTACCGGAAGATTTTGTCGATCGCCTATTATTTGATTTTAGAGGACAGAAATCCGCTGAGCCGTTTTCCTCGCTGGGCGGCCATCCATTCGCATCCTTACGGCGGCGCCATCTCATCCCAAAGAAGCAGCGAACTCTTCGCCTCCCTTACCGAAAAGGCCAGACAGCGTTTCTTTCAGCTTCAGGGAAAACGCCGGGTGGACAGAGAATACCTGGCCTATGACAGCACGTCCATTTCCAGTTATTCAAAAAGCCTCAGGCAGGTTCGCTATGGCAAAAACAAAGATCATGAGCATCTGGCACAAATCAATCTGAGTCTGCTGTTCGGGCAACAATCCCGCCTGCCGTTTTCTTACCGGAAGCTGGCAGGAAACATTCCCGACGTGAAGACTCTTAGGAAATTGCTGGCCGACATGAACACCCTGGGTTATGAAAAGATCAAAGTGGTCTTGGATCGGGGCTTTTTCAGTGCAGCCAACATCAACGATCTGTACAAGCATCATATGAAGTTTTTGATCGCAGCCAAGCTGTCGCTGAAACTGGTGCAGACACATCTGGACACAGTTCGGGACAAGATGCGCATCTGGACCCATTATAGTCAGGCCCACCAACTCTATACTTATTCTGTGCCCATCACCTGGAATTATGTCCAGGATCGCCCCTACAAGGGTGATACCATTAAGGCGGATCGTCGAATGTATCTTCATCTGTATTATTCCCCAGAGCGAGCACTGGAGGATGAAAAATCCTTCAACAACTCGATGGCCGTTTTGCAGCAAGAGTTGGAAAGCGACCAGCGCCATCCGGATCATGAGAAAAAGTATGCCAAATATTTTGAAGCTAAAAGCACGCCGGTCAGGGGCACAAAGGTGGTTGCCAAAGATGAAGCTATGGCAGAGGCGAAACGCAATTACGGTTATTTTACCCTATTGAGCAACGAGATAAAGGATGCAGTGGAGGCACTGGAGATCTATCGGAACAAGGACCTGATAGAAAAGGCTTTCGACAATCTGAAAGAACGGCTTAATCTGCGCCGGGTGGCTGTCTCATCGGAACAAAGTCTGGATGGCAAGCTCTTTGTGCAGTTCATCGCCCTCATATTTTTATCATATATCACAAAGAAAATGCAGGAAAACAAACTGTTCAAGGACCATACGATGCAGCAGGTTCTGGATGATTTCGATATCATTGAATGCTTTGAAGTGCCGGGTCAGCGACTGATGATTGGCGAAACAACAAAACGACAGATGGAGCTGTACACCAAATTAGGCGTCACGCCGCCTGCCTCGTTACAATAGCGCGGGAATTTAGGATTGAAGCCGCGGGAACGGCGGGCATCGTGTTCTGCGCGGCGGCAGCTGGGACTACGGCGACAAATGCTGCCGTTCAGCCTTTCGTAGCCTCGTCAATCCGTCCTTCCGCCGCAACAACCTCGGTTTCAGTCCGGTGATGGAGCCCTAATGTGATGGATTACGAAAGCTTATGGAGTTGGGGTTTGGGCGTTTGGCTTTGGGAAGAGTGAGATTGCAGGAAGGCTCATGATAGATAAAGAAAACGCTTTAGAGTCGATCTTGGCGCCGGGTCAATCAGTGGATTCGGATATAATTTGGTTGGAAATGGAATCAGTGGTTTGAACCGCTTGCTATAGAGTCAGGAAAATTTGCTTGAGGTGACGCATGGACATTAGGAAACAATTGCTTATCGGAATACTGCTGATTGGATTGGTTGCCGGACTTTCCGCCGTCGGGACGCGGGCGGAGATCAAGGGAAAAAGCGGCGGGAACTGGATTATAAGCAAGGGGGCCGCCCATGGGGTGAAGACCGGCATGACCGGTTACTTCTGGACCCATGTGCGCTCCGGGGAAAAGGAGTATCCTTGTTTGTTCTGATGCGTTTGGCGAGGCATCTCTGGACAGACTAAAAAAAATCACGAAGACGAATGAAGTGGCCGCGGTGAGGGTAGGAATGAAACTGGGTCTTACCCTGGTGATCATGGCAGTGACACTCTCCATGGTCTATTCAGCCCTTCTGGGGAGGCAGGTGTTCATCCCGGATATCCTGGAAAGGCCAGGAAAGTACAGAAATCAAACCATAGAGATAACCGGGAGAGTGGTCGACGTGGTGAAGTCCTCAGGTCAAGGTGACCGGGGCTATTATGCAGTGAAACACTTCTCTAGTGGCAGAATTATCAGAGTGGCAGCGGAAACATTGCCTGATTTACAGACCGAGGTAACCCTTCTGGGTTTGGTGCAGCTTTCGGGATCGGAACAGGGATTTTACATCCGGGAGATCATGCGCTCAAATAACCCTCGACTTATGGATGAAGAACACATTCTTTCTGGCATGCGCTGCAGTATTAGGG
>DSCZ01000599.1 GCA_011048855.1 Desulfobacteraceae bacterium
ACCAACAACCTTGGCAGTGTTCCCTGACTCTTCACGCCCCTCCCTGCCTTGTTTCAGCCCAATTGCTCCCGGGTCGAAAGAAATTCCTTCGTATTTCGAGTTACTGTGCTCGGCAGCCTCATTTTGACTGATTTCGTTTTCAAGGGCCGAATGGTAGTTTTCATCGTCAGAATCGATCTTCATTTCATCATGGCTCTGGTAGAAGTCTGATTCAGGCCCTTTATATCCCGGGCCTCCTGCAAGCTCGTCTACCTGGAAATCCACAGCTTTTTCTGCCAATGAACCCGGAAAGAAAGGCGGGGCCGGTTTGTAATCGGGCATGTTCATTTTTGTTGACTGTTCTCTTAACGACTTTTTACATTTAGGGCAATTTTGATTGTAATCAAAACTTATATATCCACATTTCGGACATTTCATTAAATTGTCCTCCAGCATTGGCGTTTGAAATCCGTGGAGCAGGGGTGCAGGAGAAGATAAACTCTCGTCGCAC
The DNA here is from genome assembly GCA_011048855.1 of Desulfobacteraceae bacterium. The sequence continues at coordinate 491 of DSCZ01000599.1, forward strand.
TTCAGCTGCAGCCGCTTATCGCCTTCCGGGCAAGCTGGTCGCACCGTTCGTTTTCGGGATGGCCCCGGTGCCCCCTGACGTGTTTCCACTGTATCTTATGATGCTTGCTGAGTTCGATCAACTGCTCCCATAAATCCTTGTTTTTAACCGGCTCTTTCTGGGAGTTGATCCAGTTGCCGCGGATCCATCCGGGAAGCCACAGGGTCATTCCCTTGACCAGGTAGGTGGAATCTGTTGTCAGAACAACGCTGCAAGGCCGCTTGAGGCATTTGAGGGCGGCGATCGCAGCCATCATTTCCATCCGATTGTTGGTGGTCTGTTTTTCGCAGCCGGAGATTTCTTTTTCTTTAGAGCCATATTTGAGGATCGCACCATAGCCGCCCGGCCCGGGATTTCCTTTGCAGGCCCCATCCGTGAAAATTTCAACTGTTGAATATTTCGATGTCATGGAATCATTTTCTCAATAGCGTTAAAATAAATATAAAAATAAATATTTAACTCAGCTTTCTTTATCTTAAATCTATCAAAACTCTATTTTCAGTATAAAATAAAAGTATAAATCAAAATCTCCGCAGCCACAAGACAAAAAAATGATACAAGTTTGATTGGAAAAAGTCCATATAGTGAAGTAGGAAAAGCTCATATTTTTTTATTTTTTGTGATTATATATTTGAAAAATTAGTAATAAATTGATAATTATCGATTGACAGGCGTCGGCGGGATGGAATATATACACCGGGTAACTTCCTTTCAATGCGGAGTATCAATGTCAAGATTCACTCAGTGCCCTGGAGACGAGAAAGACGGGACGAAAACCTTGCAGCCCGGGGGCGAATCCACCGGTGGAATGAATACCTCCACCCAAAAGCTTTCGAGCGAGCGTTACAAGGCTTTTGTCGAGGACATAGAAGAGGGTGTCTATGAAATCGATATAGACGGCTATTTTCTGTATTTCAACGATGCATTGTGCAGGGTTTTCGGGTATCCCAGGTCCGAGATTCAATTCCGAAACATCCGGAGGTTTATGGATCCGGAAAGCGCTGCGCGTGCGTTTGCAAATTTTGACAATGTCTACCGGTCCGGCCTTGGGATCACCGATTTCGTCTGGAGAACGGTCGGGAAAAATTCCCAGACAAGGGTTATATCCCTTTCCGCGCACCTTATAAGAAACCAGGAAGGAAAGGCGGTGGGTTTCCGCGGAATCGCGCGCGATATAACCCATAAAACACGCATCGCCCGCAACAACGAATCATTGCTGAAATTCAGCCTTGCATTGCCTGAACATCATGAGCTGGATGAACTCCTCGATTTCGTGACTACCGAGGTTAAGCGTATCCTGGAAGTCGAAGGAGCCTTGGTGATTTTTCTGGACGAGGAAAAGCAGGAACTTTTTTTTAAAGCCGCAGCCCACGAAGACAGCACCGCGCAGAGACTGGCGAAAGAACAGCGTTGGCCCGCTGACACGGGAGTTTCCGGGAGGGTTATCAAAACCGGTGAGCCCGCCGTTGTAGACGATGTGTCCTCTGACCCGGATTTTTATCCAGTGGTTGATTTGAAAGCGGGCTTTACGACCAGGAGTCTTCTGGATGTACCCCTTAGGAGCAGAGACCGTGTCATCGGGGTATTGTCCGCCATGAATAAAAAATGGGGCCGTTTTGATGATATTGATGTTGAACTGCTGAATACCCTGGCGAGCAGCGTGGCTCTCAGCATTGAAAATGTAAGGTTTGCCGAAGAGTTGAAAGATGCATACAAGGAGGTAAGCAGCCTCAACCGAGCTAAAGACAAGGTTATCAACCATCTTTCCCACGAGTTGAAGACTCCGCTTTCGGTTCTGGGGGCATGCTTGAGTATAATTGAAAAACGAATTTCCTCGGTGCCTAAAAAATTATGGGGACCGGTTATGGATCGTGCAAGACGAAATCTGGAACGAATACTGGAGGTGCAGTACGAGGTCGAGGATATAATGAGAAACGGTCATTACCGCACGCATTACCTGCTGACTTCGCTGCTGGACGCATGCCGTGACCAGCTCGCCGGCCTTGTTGAAATCGAGTCGGACGACGTCGACCTGGTGGAGCGGGTGTCGGCACGGATCGACGATATATTCGGCCCCAGAGAATACGTTTCCGAGCCCATAAGACTCGACCAATTCGTCCCCCGTTTCCTGGATGATTTAAAAGATTCGTTTGCCCACCGCAATGTCGATTTCAAGATGGAGTTTGAGCCTGTGAAACCTGTGATGATTCCATCTGCCGTACTCGGAAAAGTTGTGGGCGGGCTGGTTAGAAATGCAGTCGAAAACACACCTGATGGGGGACGCGTGGAAGTTTCGGTTATGCCCGATGGGGATGGTGTTGAACTGGTGGTAGCGGATTACGGCGTAGGGATTACGGAGGAAAATCAGAGACGGATATTTGAAGGTTTTTTCACTACCCAGGAAACCATTGATTATTCATCTAAAAGCCCGTTCGATTTCAATGCCGGCGGGAGAGGGGCCGACCTGCTGCGGATGAAAATTTTTTCCGAGCGCTACGGATTCCGTATTCATATGTCATCGAAGCGGTGTAAGCATATCCCCGGCGCGAGGGACAAATGCCCGGGTGATGTCGATCTTTGCCCGCATTGTACTTCAGTCGAGGACTGCCTGGACTCGGGGGGGACGGTGTTCACTGTATTTTTCCGTGCGGTCGGTGAGAGCAGGGGCCGGAAGGATGAAACGGATTAATTCTGCTGTGATGTTTTGACCGGACCGGGAGGTGATTTATGGATTCGGTGGTCAAGGGCCGCCTGATCGCGAAGGCGGCTGCTGAAGGATATGTCGGTAAGCTCGGCCTGGAGGTGGTGGATGTTTCCGAGGGCCATGCAGTTGTCGAGATGTTGCCCGGTGTGGAGGATGAAAACCTTTTCGGCTATGTTCACGGCGGGGTCATTTGCGGCTTGATGGATGAAGCGTTTCAGCTTGCATGCAATTCCCACGGTACGATTGCGGTGGCATTGAATATCAGTGTAGTATTCCATTCGCCGGCATTCAAGGGTTCCCGGCTGAGGGCCGAGGCGAACGAGGTTCACCTGGGGCGTCGTACCGGGACCTACACGATACGGGTGGTGGACACCAAAAGGGAAAAACTCATTGCGTCCTGCCAGGCTACGGCCTACAGGAAAAACGTTCCGTTACCTTTCCTGGATCCTCCGAAGGAAAACTCGGAAGCGGGTAAAATGGATTCCCATTGTTGAATGGTATTTTAAAGTTTCGATTGAACGGTGCCCGGGGGCTTTAACATGGAAGTGCTTATCGCGCAGCAGGTCATTGAGGACAGGGTCCGGGAGCTGGGTGGCGTAATTTCCGATGACTTCCGGGGCCGCGAGCCGGTTGTGGTGGGTATTTTGAATGGAGCGGTGTTTTTTTTCGCCGATCTTGTCAGAAACATCACCATACCGGTCAGGATGGATTTTATAAGGGCCCGGAGCTATGGTTCCGCGATGGAGTCCTGCGGAAAGGTTGACATCACAAAGGATATCGAAATACCGGTTGAAGGCAGCCCGGTTATCCTGGTGGAGGACATCGTCGATTCCGGCCTGACCGTTGCAGCGGTTGTCGAACACGTGATGGAATTGGGAGCTTCAAACTGTTCTGTTTGTGCGTTGATTGACAAGAAAGAACGCAGGCAGTGTGATGTTCAAATTGACTATCTCGGTTTTGCCGTGGGAAGCGGGTTTATTGTTGGATACGGCTTGGATTATAATGAGAAATACCGGTATCTTCGAGACATCTGCGTATTGAAGCCCGGAGAGTGAAGGTAGGTGTGGGGGTTTGAGATGATCATCAGCTGTGAAAAGTGCGGCACAAAATTTCGACTGGATGATGATGCCGTAAAAGCGGGGGGCACGAGGGTGCGCTGTTCGCTTTGCAGACATATTTTTACCGTTTATCCTACCCGGCCCACGGGGGTTCCGGTTCCCGGAGGGAGAGCCGGTGACGGAAGAGCACATGGTGGAGATGAAGAAAAGGTCGTTTCCTCCGTTCGTCGTCTGCCCGGAGGTGTAGATGATTTCGAAGATTTCCTGTCCGAATTCGACGATGATTTCCTTGAAGATGAGCTGGGCGGTTCAAGAAGGAGGAATAGTCCGGCGGATGGCCGAAAGGATTCCCAGGATTTTTTCCCGGTTTCAAAAGCAGAGAAAAAAAAGCCATCTATGTTGTGGCGGATCTTTCGGTTTTTTTTCATTATCATCCTGGCGATCGCCTTGATGGCTGCCGCTTTATTCTATTGGGATCCGGTAATGTTCAGGGAATATGTTGAAGAATATATTCCTGTGAAGCTTTTTGAATCAGCAGAGGAAATACCTGATGACGGTGTCAGTCGCCTTGTGCTTTCAGGCGTTTCAGGAAATTTTGTCGAGTCCAGGATTACCGGCAGCCTTTTCGTGGTACGGGGGGAGGTGAAAAACGAATTTCCAGGCGACAGGAGTTTTATTGAGCTGGAGGGAAGTATTCTTGACGAGAAGGAGATGGTGGTTTTGAGCCGCACGGTCTATGCCGGAAACCCCATCCCCGATGAAGAGCTTGAATTGATGTCTCACGAAGAAATAACCGCGGCGATGAACAACAGGAATGGAATGGACGGCATGAACGTGAATGTTCCTTCCGGTTCTTCGATTCCATTTGCCATTGTATTCGAGGATCTTCCGGAAAATGTCGTGGAATTCAAGGTGGAAGCCGTTAGCTCGATTCCGGGAACTCTGTAGGAAATTTTAATCAGGGGTGCCGCATCGCTCCGCATACAACCTCTGGACCTTTTCGAGCGCTTCGGGATCGTCGACACCCATGACCTCCTGTTCCTCGGCGGCGAGGAGGTAACCCACCTCGCGCCCGTCTCTGTTCAAATATTCCACGAGGTCCGTGATGAAATATTCTTCGACAAGGGTATCGACACCTTCGAGATGCTTGGTCACCCTGTGGGGTCGGGATTCGATAACCGGAAGGTAGTCGAGAAGGGTGGCCCCCCTCACCGCATAAATTCCGGAATTGCATAAATAAAGATTTTCTTTTTGATTGGCTGTATAACGGTGCCAGTATTCCCATTCTACGATTCGTTTGACACTGTGTCCGTCCACTTCAAGCAGTCCGTATCGTTTTTTGTCGGCGGGAGCGAATGCAAGAACCGCCATGTGGACGTCTTCGATCGCTTGAATCAACCTTGAATAGGTTTCCCTGGTGACGAGCGGGACGTCGCCCATTGTTATAAGAATTCCTGCCGCGGCGTTTTGCTGCAGAAAACGCCGGGCTGCCAGCAATCCGCCTCCGGTGCCGTTCAGGACGGGTTGCTCGCAGTATGTCAGAGAAAGCCCGGCGGTTTGCTCTATGACCTGGTCTTTTCGGTGATGAACCACAAGGGCTGCTGGTCCGGAGGGCAGGCTTTCAAGAATATGAATGAGTATAGGACAGCGGCCTTCAAAAGGATTTTTTCCCGGCAACAACGGCAGGAGTGCTTTGCAGCCGTCGTAACCGGTCATTCTGGAACCCTTGCCGGCCGCAAGAACTACACTGGCCGCCGGCAGGGCTGATGAGCGATCGTCAATCGGCGCGGAGTCGTTTTTTCGTGGTATTTGATTTTTCATGGCCTTTACTTCCATGGATAGATACAATTTATGTTGATACTCTGAATGCGGATTGCTATAAAAACATATCTTTTCCGTCGCTGAACCCCCGGCTGCAGTTTCACCCTTTAATCACGCCGAGGGGCCTAAGCCGGGCCACCTTCCTGCCCAGGCCTGTTTCGTGGACTATTTCGACTACCTGGGAGATGTTTTTGTAGGCCTCGGGCATTTCTTCCTCGAGCGTCCTTTTTCCGTGCGAACGGGCGACGATGCCTGAAAGTTTGAGTTCACTGCGTATCGACCGCCCCCTGGCTCGTTTTACCGCCTGGGTGCGGCTCAATATCCTGCCTGCTCCGTGGCAGCATGAGCCGAAACTCAGGTCCATCGCTCTCTGGGCTCCGGCCATCACGTAGCTTTCAGTGCCCATATCCCCCGGTATCAAAACCGGTTGACCGGCGCCGCTGTACCGGGAAGGCAGGGAAGGGTGCCCTGGGGGTAGAGACCTGGTCGCCCCTTTACGGTGGACATAGGAGACACGATTGCGGCCGTTGACTTTATGCGTCTCCTTTTTTGCAATATTGTGACTTATGTCGTAGATGAGCTTGAAGCTCCCGGGCCTGTTCTGTACGCCCAGGGTGGCGGCCAGTATTTCCCGTGTCCGGTGCATAAGAACCTGGCGGTTGGCCCAGGCGTAATTGGCCGCGCAGGCCATGGCAGACAGGTAACGCCGCCCCTGGTCCGATTTCACGGGAGCGCAGGCAAGCTGCCGGTCCGGGAGATCGAACCCAAGGCCGCTTCGCCCGGCCCGGGAAGTCATTTCTTTCAGGAAGTCGTCGCAGATCTGGTGCCCGAACCCCCGGGAACCCGAGTGAATAAGAATTGTGACCTGACCTTCCCACAGGCCGAAAGCCTGTGCAGCATCGAGGTCGTACAAGGCGTCAACCGCCTGGACCTCGATGAAGTGGTTGCCGGATCCGAGGCTGCCCAGCTGATCCAGGCCCCGTTTGACAGCACGATCGCTCAGCAAAGATGGGTCGGCACCCGGCATCGTACCGTGGTCTTCGGTGTATTCCAGGTCTTCCGGGCTTCCCAATCCCTTTTTGACGGCCCATGCGGCGCCTTCGACGGCCACGGCGGCCAGTTCAGCTTTTGAGAGGCGAATGGAACCTTTGGATCCGACCCCGGCGGCTATGCCGGCGAAAAGCGCATTTATCATATCTTGAACCGCTCCGGCGACATCGGAAACCGTGAAATCGGTGGCCAGCAGCCGGCACCCGCAGTTGATGTCATAGCCGACTCCGCCGGGCGACACGATGCCTTCATCGCTGTCGAATGCCGCGACACCGCCGATTGGGAAACCGTAGCCCCAGTGGATGTCCGGCATTGCTAAACTTGCTTCGAGGATGCCGGGGAGCATCGCGACGTTTGCGACCTGGATCAGGCACGGGTCTTCAGCCAGGGTTCCGATCAAGTCCTTGCTCGAAAACACGATTCCCGGCACCCGCATGTTTCCGGTCCGGGGTATTAGCCAGCGGTAAGGGTCTATTTGCTCTAGATGGATGTTCATGGTACTCCCTCGGTATTGCATCCGGAAATGCCGGATGGGCACAGTGAATTTTCCGGTTGATAAGTTCACTTAAAGGTCCAGGATGACGCGCCCCAGCCAGTGGTTGCCGTCATTCCAGACCATGCTCTGATGGTACGTTACAGCTTTTACATCGAGTATCATCTCGTGGCGGGTGGGATCAAATCCGGCGACATCCAGCTCTGCCTCGAGAATGCACATGGAAACAAATTTTACGCGGGCTTCGACCGTCACCAGTTCTTCTCCCTGCAGGAGGTAGAGGATTTCTCCGAGCCATTTTACGAGAAGATCCGCCGCGTCGCCGCCTTCAAGCATAACCTTTTCTGTTTTGTCGGATTTTACCGGCGGGCCTGATACGATAAGCCGCACCAGGCCCAGGGCCGCGTTGCGGAAAAGGGATTTCAGATCGCAGCCCCGGGCTACTATACCCATGTCCGCCGTGTGATCGATGATCTCAATTGGAATGTAATCAGTGTCCATAAAAAAATTTTATCCTGTGAACATGCTGTTGTCAAAATTTTGATCGGAGGCTGCCATGGAAATGACATGCATTTTTTGTGGAGAAAAGATAAAAATTTCGGAACGGGTTGTAAAAAGCGATGAATGCCCGCGCTGTGGCAGGGATCTGCGGTGCTGTAGACAATGTGCGTTTTATGATCCCGGGGCTTACAATGAGTGCCGGGAAGTCTCAGCCGAGCAGGTGGTGGATAACGAACGGGCAAATTCGTGTGAATATTTTACCCCGCGGGGACTGCAAGCCACAGCGGAGAGGCCGGGCGAGAATGCGAAAAGGGCGCTTGAAGCGCTTTTTAAGAAATAATGAAATAAGAAACGGACATTCCGATTTACAGGGGGTGTGAATCGGAGATTCCGTTTATCGGTTTGCAGCGCGGATAATTTTCCGATGGGTATATTATTTTCGATGCAGGTCTTTTTAAAGGTGGAGAATTTTATGTCCAGTGAACTTTTTCCATAGCCGCCTCATTTGTGAGTTCTTATAACGCCGTCAATCTTTCTTTTTTATAAATACTGTGCTTTAAGGCTGGAAATGAATCCCTCCGTCAGGATGCAATGGATGCTGGCATAAGTCTTGCCTAAGGTTTTGACATAACAGGAAACGAGTCCTGGTTCACGACCAACGGCGGAGACCGAAAATGGCGCAGCGGGAGAGGCATGGTTCAGAGGGAGGACCAGTGCGTTTGCGAGGTATCATCGTCCCTGCAGACTGGGATGAAAACGGTCGGGTTACGGTTGCTGCGCTGTCAACATTCGATGAGCAGATCTACAAGCTGGATATCGAAATGCCGGGCGATCAGCTCGAAGCTTTTTTGCGAAAGGAAGTAGAGGTGCTGGGTGAATTTGTCGGCGAGGGTCACAACAGGGTGCTCGCCGTCAAAAGTTGCTGCCGAAATGCAGATATACTCGAGGTGAAGTGAAGAATGGCGAACAGGATTATCCTCTGTGCTCAGTGTGAAAAACCTTTCCAGGTTACCGATGCCGAGATTGAATTGATGGAATCAAAGGGGTTCAGCCTGCCTAGACGCTGCCCGGAATGCAGGCGTAAAAAATGTAAAGCCGCCAATAAAGCCGACGACAGCAGGTTTGAGGAGAAAAAAAAGAGACATAAGCGGAAATCTTTGGAGCCGGACGATTGGTGCTGAGGTGCTTTCAGCAGCCCCTGAAGGGCGCTGCAGGATGCAGGGACGGGATCAATGCGTGGTTTCTGATTTGATCAAGGCGGCGGTGTTTCGACCGAGGCACTTGATTATCTTATCGGTGTTTTCGATATTTTCATTTATGAACAGCACAAAAGGGTGGGGTTTTCCCGGCTCCGGCTCCAGGTAGCCCGCCCGTGTCCTGATACCTCTCAGTGTGCCTGTCTTGTAGGTGATGCCGAATTCCTGCTTCAGCATGTAGCGGTACGGAGAGAAATGTCGCAGCAGGAGGAGCATGTCGGACGCACTGATCCGGTTTTCCCTCGATATCCCGGACCCTTCAACAATTTCCAGAGATGTGAGGCCGAATACCTCGACGGCCAGTTTTTTTGCTGCCTGCAGAGATTTTTCGAGACTGCCCGGTGCCCCGAATTGGCGTGCGCCTGCTGCCAGGAACAGCTGGTTGGCGACGAAATTGTTTGAAAACTCAAGCATTCTCTCTACAGCTTCTTCGATCGTCCACGGAGACAGAAACGTCATCAACAGTTCGGCATCCGGCGGAACGTTCCCGGATTTGACCCCACCCGCGATCGCGACCCCGTTTAGCTTTAGAAAATGAGAAAGCAGTTCCCCTGTATAATTTGCGGCTTCCGCTGCGTCATGGATGAAGGTATAGCGACCGCTGTGGTTTGCGCCAAGACGTTCCAGGCGGGCTTTGGCGTACTGAATAAGGGGGGTTTGATCTTCTGCGGAAACAAGCTTTCCTCCGGGTCCCGGAGCTATTTTGACGGTGTTGAAATTCGCCGAAAGCGCTCCCAACGGTGCATCATAGGGTTTGGATGAATAGTTGACACCCGGAATCGTGACTTCCGAAAAATACGAATGATCGACGACAATTTGTTCGACGCTGCGGGTTTTTACGGATACCGCTTCCGCCATTTCAAGGAGGGCCTCTGAGGTTAACAGGGGGTCTCCGAAGCCCTTGACATACAGGCATCTGTCTTTACCGATAAAGAGCATCGTGGGGAACCTGTGGGACGGCTCGAAGCTCCGGAGTACGGTGAGAGCGGTCAATATCTTAAGGGTGCTTGCCGGGATCCGGGGTTTTTTTTCGTTTATCGCATAAAGAATATGACCGGTAGGGCCGGCCAGGGCCGCTGCGTCATTCCCGGCGAGTGTTGAAAAACATGCTCCGGGGGATGCTGCGCTGCAAAGGGAAGATGTAAGGAGTAAAAGCAGCAGCGCAGCCGAAAACGGTGCGACGGTGTGGACCAGTCGTTCATGGCGGATATTTCGGGTCAAATTTTTATTTATCGGGTTCATTTGTGTTTACCTGGTTGTTTTTGCCGGCGTTTTCCTCAGGGGGTGCGACCATTATCTGCTCTATGGAGCTTTCGATTGCAGCTATGCGTTCGACGGCGGAGGCTCGACGGTCTATGAACAGATGGAGTTTTCCCCTTATCCTGCATAGCCCGCCGTTGAGCTTGAGGCCCGCGGCTTCCATCAAATCGTAATGTACCGTCAGCCCGATATCGGCGGCCCGGGATTCCAGGTCGTTCAGACGGTTCATCAGGTGGACCGGGGGTTTTGCCTTAACCTTCTTTTTTTTCATCTTCATTCAGTCGGAGCCCGAATAAAATGGATTTGAAGCCGTTGCCGAACTGTATTCTTATGGGCCGGCTTTTGCCCCGCGAGGTTCAGATTCTGTATCATAGCGCCGGAAAATTGGCAAACATTGCGATTGAAATCTTTTCCGATCTTGAACTTACAGGCTCTCCTGTGGGAGCGATTTGTAATCGCGATATTGCTTCCCCTGCAGTTGCGGGCCAGGCCAAAATTCCATTTCGGCACTCCAGGGTGAACCGGGTGAGGGACGGTGTAGGAGTGTCGAAACGACGTTTTGACTTGATGCACCGTGCGGGCCGGATCGCGGTAAGAAACCGCTCCCACACCCGGAAGCGGCATGTGGTTTTGTAAAAGCGGACTTGCACCGGTGGGTTCCCGGTGCTATTTTTATCAATAGTTTGATTCAGGCCCTGTTGGATTCGAAAATAATGGAACGTCGGCTCGAACGACAACCTGGATCGGCGATCACGACGGCATGAGGTGTACGGTGGATCTTTCACGTTGTTATCAAATCCTGGATCTTCACGCGGACGCGACCATGAAAGACCTGAAGGAGGCCTACAGGGATGCGATTTCCGTCTGGCACCCGGACAGGTTTTCCGCAAATGCCAGGCTCAAGATGAAAGCGGAAAAAAAGGCCGCCCAGATCAACGAGGCCTACGAAATTGTTGCAGCTCATATAGCACGCCGAAATGAAGGGGTCAGGCAGGAGAGGGGTCCGCGTCGTTCCCGAAGCGGGGCTGGAGGAGTGGAGCGTGCTGCGGAGACCGGCACCCGGGTGGCTCTTCATGTGGGTTATGCTGTTTATTCAGCCATACGACGACTCACTTCTTGGAAATAATTTTATTCTTTGAGATCTCAAGATTTTTATGGAAAAGAAATCATTGCTTGTTTTTGATATGGACGGCGTGCTCGTGGACGTTACAAATTCCTACCGGGAGACGGTCAGGCGGGTTGCACGCTCGTTTTTTGAACAGAGCCGAGGGTCTGAGATTCTTCCGACCCCGCTTTTTCCGCTGGAAGACCTGGCCGAGGTGAAAAGGCGGGGCGGGCTGAACAACGACTGGGATCTGGCGTTTAAAATTATTTCCATGCTCTTTGCAAAGGTCGCCGCCCCGACGAC
>DSCZ01000403.1 GCA_011048855.1 Desulfobacteraceae bacterium
ACAGAACATTAGAATCAAAATCCAGATCGGCAGTGTGGGAGCACTTTGTAAGTGCGATTGTTGTCCGCAACTGCATGTAACGATAAGGATATCGCGGATACAATCCGCTCCCACAGAACATTAGAGATCAACTATCAGCTGGCGGAAAAAAGAACTACATGAAAAACAAACGACGCCGATACCGACACCAACACCAACACTTACACCGGCCGTGCGGGCCAGGCCAAAACTTTGTTTCGGCACTCCAAAAAGACCGATGACGATTACGACAACGACAACCGTTCCGCTTCCGCTCCACTGACAACGACTGAACTCCAGGCGAGTAAAGGCTGCGGCGGGGGGTTCGATGCGGGGGATTCATCGGGGAGAAGGAGCATCATGCGGGAGACTTCAGGGAAAACCCCAATGCTTGCGCCTGAAGCGCATTCGGTGCCGATTTCTTGATCGCGGTTAAAAACCGCTCTCACAGGGTATGGCGAGTCTTTCTCGTGGAGAGCTACGAAATATGAAGCACCCGCAGCGAAACCCCCGGCGCAGCCGGAAGCGGAATGAACTACATGAAAAACAGACGATACCGACGCCGATACCGACGCCGATACCGACACCAACACCAACACTTACACCGGCCGTGCGGGCCAGGCCAAAATTTCATTTCGGCACTCCAAAAAGATCGATACCGATACCTACCCCACATTCACTTTCCATAAGGAACAACCATCCATAAACCGAGGATGATAAAAAGGGACCCGGCGCCCAGCCTTATGTATTCGGGTGAAACCACCCTGCTCACGAAAGCGCCGCACAGCACGCCAATAAGCGAACTGAGCACAAGGGCGGCCGCCGAACCTATAAAAACAGAAATACGCGAGTCGCTTTCGGCAGCGAAACAGAGAGTGGCAAGCTGTGTCTTATCACCAAGCTCAGCAAGAAATATCATTCCGAAAGTAGTGGCCAGTATTTTGAAATCCATATTCCTTCTGCTCCTTTATTATCAATTTCATTAACCATCAAAAAGTTTAAACAGCACTTCCACATTTAGGTACAAGGATAAATTCATCCGTGGTGCTATTTTGACCAATTGATAGTAAACATATTATAGATTCAGATCATTTACCATAAAAACAGTCCTGGTTTCGACAACTAATGTTTTGACAGTTTTCACCCAAAGGGATATAAATTCAAAATTAGGCAGCTGCCTGAAAAGGAGGATGTTTTTTTATGGATAACCACCCGCGGAACCTAGAAGACCGCTACGGACGCCGCCTTACATACTTGAGGGTTTCGGTGACCGACCGTTGCAATCTCCGTTGCATGTATTGCATACCGCGAAACGGAATCGAGAAGGTACACCACGCGCACGTGCTTTCATATGAAGAGTTGATTAGAATATGCCGGATCGCAGTGGAACTCGGTATCGATAAAATCCGGATCACCGGAGGAGAACCGCTGGTTCGTGCTGATATAGACAAATTTCTGCTCCGGCTGGCAGAGACCCCCGGCCTCTCCGAAATCACCCTGACAACCAACGGCGTTTTGCTCGCCCCGTATCTGGAAACGTTGAAAGAAGCCGGCATGAGGCGTATCAACATCAGCCTGGACACACTGGTCAGAGGCAAATATCAATTCATCACCGGACGGGATTGCCTTCTGCCGGTGCTCGATTCGATCGACAAAGCCAATGCAGCCGGTTTCGACCCGGTCAAGATCAATGCGGTCGTCATGCGGGGAATAAACGACGACGAGGTGGAAGACCTGGCCCGGCTTTCGATAGACCGTCCATTTCATGTCAGATTCATTGAGTATATGCCAATGGGGGGATCCTCACAGGATTTCCCGGATCTTTACATGCCTTCCAGCGAAGTCGCCGGCTTGATCGAAGAATCTCTCGGGTCCCTCGATCCTGTTCTTTCGAAAAAGGGGGACGGCCCGGCTCGAAGGTTCAAAATCAAGGGCGCCGCCGGGGAAGTCGGGTTCATCAGCGCGGTGAGCAACCATTTCTGCGACTCATGCAACCGGCTCCGGTTAACGGCCACCGGCTGTTTGAGAACCTGCCTTCTCTCGGACATGGAAACGGACCTCAAAGAACCATTAAGGCAGGGCGTGTCAGATTCCGAGCTTGCCGATATTTTTAAAAATGGAGTTCTCCTCAAGCCCAGGAGACATTCGCTTGGGGCCCCTGATAGCCTGGGGATACACGGCCGCATGTCGGCGATAGGAGGATAAAACCTGAGATTTACCTGCCGCGCGCAGATATCCCCAGCAGGGCGGCTGCATTTTCTCCACAAATGCGTGCTCGCTCTTTGCCGCCAATCGAGGCCGCCGTCATTTCGCTGAAATATCTGCGAGGGGGAATTAACGGGTAATCGCTTCCAAAGAGGATCTTGTCGGCGCCCGCTGCTGAAACCGCCAGTGAATATATTTCCTGCCGGTAGAGATACGGGGAGGCGGCCGTATCAAACCAGACATTTTTGAGACTCCCGGGGACTTCTCGTTTCATCAATCCGTAAAAGATCAACCCTCCTCCCCAGTGGGCAAGGATGAGCCTGTTTTCCGGGTAAGCTTTTACAAACCGGTAAATCCCGGGCAGCGTCATCGGGGCCTTTCCCGGGTAATCAGCGCCCACCGGCTCGTTTGTATGGAGCATCACGGGCACATCCCGTTCCCGGGCGGCGGCCATCACCTCACCGCATGAAGCTACCAGGTCCTCCGAAAAATCCCGCCCGTAGAATGCCAGCTCACCTATGCCTGAAAGGCCGCCTTCCAGGCATCTTCGGACTTCTTCGGCCGCCCATGCACGGTCAGCCGGCACACAGCAAAAACCCTTTAAACGATCGGGATATGCCTCCACAGCTTCCAGAATATAATCGTTGTGTCTGCGACAAAGTTCCCTGCTCCGCCATGGAAAACCGAAGGTAACGGACAGGTCCACCCGGTTTTCGTCCATACCCTGGATCAATTCCTCGTAGCCGACACACCTTGCCTTTTCGTCCGCGTAGAGTGTTTTAAAGGCGGGTTCTGAATCAAAAAACGAAGTCCTGTCTTTTCGTATAGACTCGGGGAACACATGTGTATGCACATCTATGATCATCACATCACCGATTCCAGTGATTTTTCCAGTGCACCCGGCCGGAAACCTACAAGTTTATCCCGGATGGCACCGTTTCTGTCGATCACGAACATCGTGGGAATGGCTATTTGATCATCACCGAAATAGTCAGCCAGAAGCTCTCTGGTATAACGTATTACCCTGTAATTGATCCCCTTTTCCCTGATGAAAGATTTCAACTCCCGATCTCCTGTTTTCGGGTCTTCGTCCAGTGACACGCCCAGGACCACCAGGCCCAGGGATTCGTATTCATTCTGCAGACTGACCAGTTCGGGGATCGATTCCCTGCACGGAGGACACCAGGTAGCCCAAAAATCAAGCAAAACCACATTTCCCTTGTATTCGTCGAGAGTGACAGTTTCTCCATAAATATCTTTAAGTATGAACAAAGGAGCCGGAACATCATCATGATTCCGCCCGACACTTAATACGGCGAAAAAAACCATGGCCAAAAACAATACCACCGCCACCCATTTGACAGGGCTCGAAAAGCCTGCGAGTTTACTTTGAAGACTCATAAGACAATCCTTTCAAGGAATCGATTTTGACGGCGTCGTAAGAAGTCCCCTGGCCGTCATCCCGGACTTGATTCCCGATTTTTTCGGGATAAACCTCTATCCAGAAGTTGTTGAAACTACTAGATTCCGGCCGCAGTTTATCCCGGGTTTATTCGGGGCCGGAATGACGAAAAAGGGCTTTTTTCGACTCTTTAAGAGCCCATTAATTTTCATCTCATAATGAATCAAGGAATGGCTGTAAGTTACAAAAAAAATGTTCGACCGGCACACGTTTTCAAACCATGTTGTAGGGATCGATATCGATTGAAAGCCTGACACTGGTGTTGCGAAATCGGTTTTTCCAGCAATCTCCACTGCAGGTCAAAAAATGTCTCATCAGCCCTATATTTTTGCTTTTGACAAGCAGCTGCCATCGATATTTCCCCTTCAACCTCGCAATCGGCGCTTCCACAGGTCCCATAACTTTTATTTCCCGGCCTCTGTTCAACCATGCATCAAGCATCGACCTCATTATAATTTTGAGTTCCCGAGCCGCATCGGCGGTCGTTTCCCTGACGCTCCCCTGAAGCAGCAGGCATGCCATATGTGACAGCGGCGGGTAGTCGAGTCCGGCCCTCAAAGCCATTTCACGTTCGAAAAAAGCTCTATAATCGTGGTTCATCGCAGAACGGACCGCATAGTGTTCAGGGGAAAATGTCTGGATCAACACTTTTCCAGGCCTGCTGCCCCTGCCGGCCCTGCCGGACACCTGGCACAGCAGCTGAAAAGTCCTTTCCGAAGCTCTGAAGTCGGGTACGGACAGGGATTGATCAGCAGCCACCACCCCCACCAATGTAACACCGGGGAAATCGTAGCCTTTGGTTATCATCTGGGTGCCTGCCAGGATATCGATTTCTCCGGCGCCGAAACTTTTCAAAATGCTTCCAGCCCGACCTCTTCGACGGGTGCTGTCCGTGTCCAGGCGCGCGACACGCGCTGTCGGAAACAAATCCTTCAGTTCCTGTTCGAGCCGTTCAATGCCGAAGCCAAGCGAACGAAGCTCCCCGTTGCCGCACTTTTCACAGCGCAGGTTTATAGGGCAGCGGTACCCACAGTAATGGCATGTCAAGCGGTTGTCTTCCAAATGATAAGTCAGAGCCACGTCACAGTTCGGGCAGGTGAGCCTGCTTCCGCATCTGCGGCATATCAGAGAACGATGGAATCCCCTGCGGTTCAAAAAAAGGATCACCTGTTCGCCTTTTGTCATGGTATCTTCTACCGCTTCTTTGAGCCGAGCACCCAGCATACCCTCCTTTTGCTTCTCCTCCCCCGTCCCCCTCATGTCCACGAGCTCCACCTCGGGCAGAGGCCTGCTGTCGACCCGTTCGGGCATGGTCAGCAAACGGTAACGCCCTTGAACCGCATTGTGATATGACTGCACCGAGGGGCTGCCCGAGCCGAGGATTACCACGGCTTCCTCAATCCGGGCCCTTACCACCGCTGCATCCCTGGCATTGTACCGCGGACTGGTATCCTGTTTGTAGGAAGAATCGAACTCCTCATCCACGATAATGAGCCCGGGCCTGGGAAGAGGCGCAAAAAGCGCCGACCTGGCCCCCACCACCAGGTCCACCTTGCCTTCGGCGATCCGCAACCACTGATCATAGCGTTGACCACGCGTCAGGTTGCTGTGATAAATCGCGACCCTTTCCTTGAAACGGGAGCGAAAAATATTCTCCATATAGGTCGCAAGTGAAATTTCGGGCACCATGACCAGCGCCTGTTTGCCCCTCTTTACGGTTTCTTCCACCGCACGGCAGTACACCTCTGTCTTTCCGCTGCCGGTGACTCCGTAAAGAAGACAGGGAACGAATTTCTCCTCCGCCAGCCAGCGCTCGATGCATGAAACGGCAGCTTCCTGCTGTGGAAAAAGTTTATCCGGGGGCGTCGAAGGAAACAGCAAGTCGCCGCAACCGTCCCTCACCACAGGCACTTGCACTACCTCCAGGATACCTTTTCCTGCCCATTTCTTTAAAAGATAGCCCCCATTTGAGAAAAGTCGGGTCAATTCAGAGACCGGCACGGTTCCGGCATCAAACACCGTTTTCAAAAATTCCCTTTCCTTTGCGGCTTTGAAGGCTCCACCGGAAAGTGCCTTCAACTCATCGATCCCGCCCTGATGCAACGACCTGACGAAACGACGGAACACCGGCCCCGGCCCAAGCCCGGGAGGCTTGTCCTCCTCCTGGAAAAATCCTTTGGCCGATAAAGCCCGTAGCTTTGACACGGGCCATCGCTTCCCCCCCCTGGGATGATCCCGGACCCATTCCAGCATCGGGCGTTCAGGAGCATCTTCGTCCATGCTTTCGAGCGCCCGACGTCCTTTGCCTGTGAGTCTGAAAACACTTGTGGAATGAACGTCAAGACCGCCCGGCAGGGCAGCTCGGATGACCTGGCCTACGGGATGAAGGTAATAATCAGAGATCCACTCGAACAGAGCAGCCTGGGCTGGATGAAAAAAGGGGTGCCTGTCCGGGGCATCTATTATCTCCTTCCAGCCTTCTTCGGGCTGCGACCGGAAGCACTCGAGCACAAAACCTGTGACCGTTCGCGCGCCGAAAGGCACCAGGACTCTGGAACCCACGTGAACGATGTCTTTCAGGGCCGCCGGAACCGTATAGCTGAATGTGTTCTTGACGGGAAGGCACACGGCCACCCTGGCACAGACCCGGTTGAATCCTTTTGACACGAAAATTCTCCTTGGCGGGGAAGGGAGGTGTTCAAACTTGCATTTTTAGATGTGAAATCATCTCTGCCTGGATCCTTCGCATCAGATCGCCGACCGATTGCTTGTTGTATTCTTCAACCGATACGGGCAAACCAACCATGACTCTAACTTCACCGGCATTTATCCTGAAGCTTCCTTTCCTCATGATCTTCGATGTTCCGATGATCGTAACCGGCACGATGTCGCATCCGGCTCTAAGCGCGAGATGGAATCCGCCCTTCTTGAAAGACTGGAGCTGCCCATCCTCACTCCTGGTCCCCTCTGGAAAAACAAGCACCGAAGCACCACGCCTGATCCGTTCAGCAGCACGCTCCATGCTTTTAACCGCCTTCCTGGGATCGTCCCGCACGATGCCGATATAGCCTGCACGCCTGCATGCAAAGCCGAAAAGAGGGATTTTCATCAGCTCTTCTTTCATAATGAACTTGAAATCGACGGGAAGAGAGACCAACAGCACGAATATGTCGAAAGCGCTCTGGTGATTGCTCATGTATATTCGGGGCACCGTCCCATCCACCCGTTCGATCTCCTCAATCCGCACCTTTATACCCGAAACCGCCAGGATCGCCCTGGCCCACGGTACAGCCGCCGAGAAATGTACAAGCCTTCCGCCCTTCCTGTCGAACAGACTGACAACAAGTGCGATAATTGAAAACAGTATCGTGAGCAGTGCTATAGCCAGGTTAAGAAAAACGAATCGGATCATTGAACAGCCTCAGTTATCGTAAAGCACCACTATTGAACCAACGGCATCCTATACATCTGATTCAGGATGCGCCGCTGACGCCTGAGTAGAAACTCGTCCGGCAGGACAGGAGACCATCGATACGGGCTCGGAAGCACAGCGGCCAGCAAAGCCGCCTGTTCGGAAGTCAATTGGTCTGCAGACGTGTTGAAATAATGCCGTGATGCTCTTTCAGCCCCCCTGCCGGCAGGTCCCCAGTCAACCGTATTCAAGTATGTCTCGAGAATTCTGGCTTTGCTCCACATCAATTCCATCAGCAGAGTATACCAGGCTTCGGCGGCCTTTCTCCAGATACTTCTAGCTGTGGTAAGGAACAAGGTACGGGCGGTCTGCATCGTAATCGTACTTGCTCCCCGTATTCCTCCACCGGACGCCGCCTCCCTGAGCACGGCTCGTATTTCCATCATATCAAAACCCCGATGGTCCAAAAACCTCTGGTCTTCCGCAGCCAGAACAGCCAGCCTGAGCTCCGGGCAGATATGATCCAGCGAACGCCAGGTCGAACGCAGTCCCGGCCACGGGAACGGCGCCCCCTTCGTCCATTCGATCAACATGGTCATGGTAAAGGGCATATTTATCAGACGCGCGGAAACAACCTGAACCGAGGAGGCAACAATCGCCGCACCCAAGGCAACCGCTGCCCAGAGAAAAATCTTCCGGAAAGCCCTTCTTACCCTGGAACGAGGCTTCACGCCTCGAGATCCCCGACCCATCAGAACTTATCTCTCCGCCGTTCAACACATATCGCCGGAAGTAGATTGCATTTCAAAGTCGTCAACGAAACGGCGGTTGGTGTTTTGAAGAATTTCCTCGGCATTGTACCCGAACCCCCTGCAGAGGGCCGAAACCGCGAAAAGCAAATCTCCGACAGGGCCTTCAACAGGCCCGTCGCCATCGGAAGCCTTCACCGCATCCTCAAGCCGCGAAAATGCCTCGCGAACGTGTCCCCAGCAACCGACCTCATCCGTAGGTCGGCCAAGCTGTCTTTCGGCGCGCTGCTGTAGCGTGTGGGCGCGCAAAAGCGCCGGCAACCCAGGTGGAACATCGCTCAAGATGGATTTATGATCCCCTTTGCCGTTTTTTTCCGCAAGCTTGATCCTGTCCCAGTTTGTCACCACCTCTTCGGCTCCGGAAACAGATTCAGACCCAAAAACATGCGGATGTCGGCGGATCATTTTAGCGGTCACACCTTCAATGACATCAATCAAGTTGAATTCACCGCGTTCGGCCGCCAGATCCGCCAGGAAAAGGATCTGGAAAAGCAAGTCTCCGAGCTCCAGACATATTTCTTTCGTTTTTCCCCGCTCGATCGCATCTGCAACCTCGTAGGCTTCTTCGAGAAGGTATTTCTTGATGGAAGAATCATCCTGCCGGGCATCCCATGGACATCCACCGGGCCCCCTCAACATGGACACGAGATCTACCAGTGATTTCATTTTTTCAGCGAGTAATTTTTTTTCAATCATCAGGACTCCGTCCCGGTTTCGGCCGGTGCCGCAGGTTTCTCTTCTCCGGAAGGCTTTTCAAACAGCCTTGCTCGCCATTTCTGGTAGGCCCCTGGTGAAATCATACCGGCAACGGCCTGATAGGATGCCACTATCACCGGTGCCAGCCTCGATTGCGAAATCAATGGTGTCTGGGAAGGAACCGCGAAAGTTATCAAAACGATCGCAAGATAGGTGATAATGATACCTTTAAGGACGGCAAGACCAGCGCCTAAAGACCTGTCCGCCCAGCCGAAAAAAAGTTTGTTTACAACCAGCTTAAGCAACAATCCAACAAGATTGCACGAACAGAGCACGACCGTGAAGATGATCCCGAAGGCAAGCAGTGGAAGAAACGAAATCGTCGAAAGATAAGGCTCAAGATATGCTTCAACTTTCGGCTGGTAAACAATACCAAGCCAGATTCCGCAAACCACGCCCCCCAGGGATGCCACCTCCCGAAAAAACCCCCGCATCACCCCTCTGATAAACAGGAATATCAGCAATGCAAGAATACTGATGTCGAGCACGTTCATGACAAACTTCTAACAGAGCCCCCGGATTCAGTCAAGCTGTTCGGATGAGAACGGAAGCTGTTGAACAAAAGCAGTTGGCTGTTAGCCGGCGGAAAAAGAACTACATGAAAGACAGACGACACCGATACCGACGCCGATGTCTACGCCGATTGGAACAAACCAACCAACTATTTCCCGAAAACCCTGCCTCCCACTGTCACCGCCAGGTACACCGCACCGGCCAGAAGTATCGTCGTGGCTCCCGCCGGAAGATCCGGACCGTAGCTGACCGCCAGGCCCAGCGTCGTAAAACCTGACGAGAGAATAGAGGACAAGATCATCATCTGCCACAGCTTTTTTGAAAATTGACCGGCAACGGCCGCAGGCAGGGTAAGAAGCGCGATGACCATGACGATTCCGACGACAGTGATCAGAAGCACCACCGTAAGAGCGGTCAAACAAAGAAGGAGCAAATAAAAAAACTCCACGCGGATTCCACGGATACGGGCGAATTCTTCATCGAAGCAAACCGCGAGGAACTGATTGTAAAAAGCAAACACCAGGGTCAGGATCACGAGGTCCAGCAAGGTAATGAGGAGGATATCGCCGGAGGAAACCATTAAAATGTTGCCGAACAGATAACTCATGAGGTCTTCATGGTATCCTGGGGTTTTGGAAATGAAAAGTATGCCCGCCGCCATCCCCACGGCCCATACAGCCCCGATAACCGTATCTTCCCTCTGCCTGGCATGAAGGCTGACATATCCGATAAGCATAGCCGCACATAGAGCCGCAACCACCGCTCCATGAAGGGGACTCAACCATTCGCATCCGTGAACAGCGGAAAGATATCCTGCAGCCCCCATCCCCGCCAGCACACTATGGGAAATCCCGCCTGCAATGTAGGTGATGCGCCTTGTGACGACATAGCTCCCGATCACACCGCATGCAATTCCAGCCAGCAGGCCTGTCAGGAGAGCATATTGCAGAAATCTGTGTACAAAAACATCGGAGACAAACTCAACCATGGCTGCAACCGTTTGGTTTCCCTAAGGTATCATGGCGAACCATGCGCACGTCGTGCCCGTAGAGCTGGTGGATCATTTCGCCCGTGATCTCATTGGTCGGATGAATCACAACCTTCCGGTTGACGCAGACAACGCGCTTGACATAACGTGATACGAACCCCAGATCGTGATTCACCACGGCCACGGTCATATGTTGATTCAATCGGACCAGCAGATCGAACAGCTCAATCTCCAGTGCCGCGTCAACATTTGAGGTCGGCTCGTCGAGGAGAAGTAGATCCGGATCTGATACAAGCGCCCTCGCAATCAGCACGCGTTGCCTCTGCCCTCCCGACAGATCTGCAAATGTGCGGTTCCTGGCATCATACAACTCCACCATTTGAAGCGCTTCTCCCGCCTTTTCCCTATCCTCGGCATTGAAGCCCCCCCACATCCTTCCAGTACCGAGCCTACCCATGAGTACCACATCCATTGCGGTTGCAGGAAAAAGAGGATCAAGCGATAAATGCTGCGGCATATACCCCAGCCGTGAACGTGCTCTTGCTGGTGAAAGGCCGAAAAGCCGTATGGTCCCTTTCTGAGGATTGATCAGTCCCAGCATTAGTTTCAGCAGGGTTGTCTTCCCTCCGCCGTTGGGCCCTACGATCGACAGGAAATCCCGCTCCGGCACGTGCAGGTTGACATCCTCCAGAACGCTCGCCCCGTTGTAGGAAAAATAAAGATTGTCAATCTGAATAACAGGTTTTCGGAATTCCATACATAAACCCGGGAACTATTTCATGAGGCCTTCTCGAAGTATCTCAGCCATGGATTTAAGGTTATGCAGATAATCCGCAGCCAGCGGGTCGATAGGCACGACCGCACCATCGAGCCCACGTGCGACCGCCTCGGCTTCGCTGCGTGAAAACTGCGGCTGTACGAATATGATCCGCACACCTTCCCTTTCGGCCTGTTCCAAAAGCCTGGAGAGCTGCCTCGGGCTGGGCTCCTTGCCTTCAATTTCGACGGCAACCTGCTTCAGACCGTATGAATCACCGAAATACCCGAAGGCCGGGTGAAATACATAAAAGGATTGCCCTTTAACCGGCACAAGAATCTCGTCTATTTCCCGGTCGATCTGATAGAGGTCTTGAATAAAAGTACGCAGGTTCGATCGAAACTCCTCGCTGAATTCAGGCAGCACGTCGCATAATGCATTGCAGATCGTGCCCGCCTGTATCCTGACGAGCTTGGGATCAAGCCATATATGAGGATCCGGCGTCTTAGAACCCTCGGAAGAATCGAAAAACCGCATATCCACCCCTTCTCGGGTATCGACCATCTTCAAATCCGGATTGACTCCGGTGAGCTTGTCAATGAAGCCGTGCTCGAATGGCACCCCGATTCGAAAGTACACCTGGGATTCAGCCAGCCGCGCCATCTGCTTCGGCGTGGGTTCATAAGTTGCCGGAGACCTGCCGGGTCCCACAAGCGCTTCCACATCCACAAACCGGCCGCCAACCCTCTCCACGAAATAAACTTGAGGGATAATGCTTACAAAGGCCTTGACCTTGCCGCCGAAAGCAAGGGGACAGAAGGTGGCGGAAAAAAAATACCCTACGACGCTGAATAGACAAATCTTCCGGATCATCGGCGTTCTCTCTCCTGGTTCATTTATGATTGCACATCAGAACACGCTCATCGCAATCTTTGCAACGGGAAATCCCATGGTTCACAGAGAAATCATCCCAGTGCCTTTTCTGATTGGGCGTAAGCATACCGCTTCCGTTGCAGAGCGGGCATATCGTTCCAAGGGCCGAAATCACAGCCTGGCGGATAAATTCAGACCGATTGGGTATATCTTTAATAATTTCCATGAGCTCTTTATCAACCTTGAAGGTCACGGTTTCCTGT
>DSCZ01000165.1 GCA_011048855.1 Desulfobacteraceae bacterium
CTACAACGCCGCGCTCGTCGCAGTGAACGGCGAATTATTGTTCGCCTACCGCAAGCTCAACCTGCCCAACTACGGGGTGTTCGAAGAAAGAAAATTGTTTGCGCCCGGCAAAAAGGTTCCGGTTTTCAAACTTCACGGCTTCACGGTCGGGGTGTTCATCTGCAACGACATGTGGCATCCTTCGATCCCTTACCTGGGGGTATGCTGCAAGGCCGATATATTCGTGACCATCTTCAATTCGTGCCAGGGCTCGATGGGAACCGAATTCAGCAATATCGAGAGCTGGGAGATAATAGATAAGTTCTATTCGCGGGTGTTCGGGGTTTACAACCTTTGTGTAAACCGGGTCGGCGAAGAATCGATACTCGAAGAACCCGAGTCGCTGCCCTCGCAGGAATCCGACTTACGGCATTCCTACAGCTTCTGGGGAGGCAGCGAAATCATAAACCCATTCGGCCAGCAGGTGCAGAAAGCCGCCTATCACGAAGAAGACGAGATCACCGCATTTATCTTCAGGGATCTTTTGAGAAAAAAAAGAATCCTTCTCCCATACCTCAGAAACGACGATCCCTATTTCACCCATCGGGAATTGCAGCGGATTCTTTATAAACCGAAGGCCGCAGGCATTGGGGACCCTTCAGATGATTGAGATGCCGGCCATGGGTGACTGACACATACAGTGGAAAGGGGCTACGATGACCGAAAGAGAATCACAACAAGCGAAGCTCAGTGCCCGGATCGAGGAGTTGAACACCGAGCTGGACAAGCTCGAAGCCGAATTGCGGGAGAGCGGCCGGGCAACCGAACCCGCACAGCAGGAGCACATCCGGTCCGTCAGGGAAAAAGCCCGGGAGGTCAACGAAGCCCTCATCAACCTTCAGAACTCGGATGAAGAATCCTGGCAGAACCTTAAAAAAGACGCGGGAGGCATCTGGGGTGAGTTTAAGAAAAATTTCTCGAAAGCCAGATCGGAATTCAAGCGCGGGTATAAAGAAGGAATGAAAGACTGAAACACGGCGCGAAGGGCGGCACAGCCCGGGTTCATTCCAGCGATTTGGCTTCTTCGATCAACATCACGGGAATGTCGTCCCTGATTTCGTAAAGCAGCCTGCAGCGCTCGCAGACCAGCCCGTCGCCTTTTTCGTTCAGATGAATGTCTCCCTTGCATTTGGGACACGCAAGAATGTCCAGCAGTTCTTTGGTTATCGCCATAATTTTTTCCTTTCACCGTGAAAACCGGCATGATTTTATCGGTCGATGATCGCCGGCCGAAGCGTACATTACATCAGCTGCGGCCCCGAATCAAGCAAGCCTTTACAGCCTCGAATACATTATCCACACCTATTCCACTCATGCAATGGGGGTCGGCGCATTTTTTTTTGAAACATGGACTGCACGCAGCCCCGGACCGAACAACCCGATGGCCGGTTCCATACGGCCCGGTGCGGACAGGTGAAGTCGGTCCGAACAGCGCCACCACGGGGCATTTCATCGCCGCCGCGATATGCATCGGCCCGGTATCGGTCGTGACGAGAAGGCCCGCACGTTCATATATAGAGGCCAGCTCCCGCAGGCTGGTCCTCCCGGCCAGGTTAACCGCAGGCATGTTCATTTCCGACACGATGCCTTCCACGTAAGCTGCATCGGAACCCCCTCCGGTAAAAACGATGCGGTATCCGACCTCATGGGCGATCCTGTCGCACAACCGGCTGAAACGGACGGGTATCCATAATTTCGTCCCCCATTTTGCGACCGGGTTCACCGCTATGAACCCAGCCTCCCCGACGCCCTCCGCATGGAGCAGCCTCCCCACATTCTCTCTGTCCGCCTCTGTCACAGGCAGGGAGCCGTCCCAGTCCGAAATATCACAGCCCAGCTTTGCGGCCACGCTCAGGTATCGATCAACCGCGTGGATCTCCCGGTTCACGGGAAATGCCGGTTCAGTCAAAAAAAAACCTGCACCCTCCCTTGAATCGCTCATCCCCACTTTCCGTCGGCCTCGGGCAAGCCCCGCCACAATCCCGCTTTTCAGAAGCCCCTGGAGATCTATCACAAGATCGTAGCGGATGGACCGCAGCCGTCCGATAAAGCGCCTCACATCCCCGATACATCCACCCGCATCGCCTGCGGCGGCACTTCGAACCACAGACCCTCTCGGCGAAACGATTACTTCATCGACCGCAGGATTCCCCTCTATAATGCCGGATGCAGCTTCTTCAACGACCCAGTCGATCCGTGCGCCCGGATACGAATTCCTGAGGACCTCCAGCACCGGCAGAGAATGGACCACATCACCGATCGCGCTCAACTTGATGATCAGAATGCTCTGTGGAGCTTCCAGGTTCCTGTTCAATTTCATCCGGATAGGGTCCTTTTAACGTTAACGGCGCTGTGCGGGCCAGGCCAAAATTTCATTTCGGCACTCCAAAAGACTTCGACCCCGATTCCAACGCCGATAAAAAAGATCGTGACGGGAACGCCGTACGGACAAATCGCGCTTAAAAAGCGCTCCCACACTGCCGATCTAGACTTTGATTTTAATGTTCTGTAGGAGCGACGTCCCCGTAGCGATATCCGCTGTTTTCCAAGCAGTGCTTCCGTTTCCGCCCTGCTAACGGCTAATAGCTAAAAGCTGATGTTTGATGTTCTGTGGGAGCGGATTGTATCCGCGAATGTATTTCCCGTGCAGTTGCGTGCACAATCGCGGTTCGCCCCTTCAACCTTTTTTTCCCAAAATCCAATCCACGGCTGCCGGTAGATCCTCAGCGACATGAACAGGCTTCACACTGCTCGATGGAAGCACCCACTCCTTCTCACCCAGGCCGTAGCCTGTCTCTACCAGGATACCGGGCAACCCGCACCGTTCGGCGAATTCGATGTCCAAGCACCTGTCTCCTACCACGTAGCTCCCTGAAAGGTCGATCGGCAGTTCCCGGCAGGCTCGATTGAAAAGCCCGATGCGCGGCTTTCTGCAATCGCAGATCTGATTGAAACCCGGCACAATGCCCCGTTCGTGATGGGGGCAAAAATACACCGCATCCACGAAAGCTCCTTCCAATGCCAGCAAATCCTGCAACTTAAGGTTCACCCGGTAGACGAGATCAAGGGGGAAGTACCCACGCGCCACGCCGGACTGGTTGGAAACGACAACGACCAGGTAACCGCTCCTGTTCAGGTTTCGAATCGCCCGGGCGGCCCCTTTCAGTAATATGAACCTGTTCTCATTGTTGATATAACCCATCTGTTCGTTGATCGTGCCGTCCCGATCCAGAAACACGGCCGGCTGCGCAAATGCTTCTCTCTTGACGTCTTTACAGGATGTCGGAATTTTCATCCGGAGTTGCACCATTTTCTCAGCGCCTCCATTTCGTTCCAGACATTCATCGGCTCTATCGCCTTCATGCAGCTAAAATCCCGGGGGCATTCCGCCTTGAGGCATGGGGCGCAATCCACCGGGTGCCTTACGACACGTGTATGATGTCCCCTGGGGCCGGTCGCTACAGGATCGGTGGAACCGAAAACGGCCACCGTCGGAACTCCCAGGGCCGCCGCCAGGTGCATCAAACCCGAGTCGTTCGTAACGAACATCAAACAGCGTTCAATCACGGCCATGGCCAAATGCAGAGAAGTTCGCCCACACAGGTTGAAACACGGCTCGCTCATCGAGGATTCGACCTCCCGGCATATCGAGATCTCTTTTCCACTTCCCATAACGAGCACCCTGGCACCCCACCTTTGAACCGCCATATCCCCCACGGCCGCGAAACGTTCGACCGGCCATCGCTTGGCATCCCCGTACATCGCCCCCGGGCTCAATGCCACGAGGATGTCGTTTTCGTCAATGCCTTGTCCGTCCAGTAGGTCCAGGCTCGATCGCCGGGCGTCTTCGGGTGGTTCCATCACCGGGTCGCGGCTTTCGGCGTTCCAGCCTGCGGCCCTCAAGAGATTCAGGTAGTATTCGACCTGGTGCGCACCGGGTTCAAACACATCCAGGGGCACTTTGTCGGTCAACAGGATTCCTCGCCCGTCCCTGTCGTAGCCCAGCCTCCGGGGAATGCCGGCTGCCCGTGCCAGCAAAGCCGCTTCAAAGGCATTCTGGAAAAGAACCGCGATATCGAACTTTCGGGCGCGCAATTCCCGTGCCGTTTCCCTGAGCCCACCGAGGCCGCTCAATATTCCACCGTCTTTCCGATAAACCATCACTTCGCTGACAGCGGGACGACCTTCATAAACCGCTGCAACCCAGGGTTTTGCAAGCACAACGATTTGCGAGCCGGGAAAAATCTCCCCCAGGGCGTCCACTGCCGGCAATGTCATCACCGCGTCCCCGACCCAGTTTACGGCTCGGACAAGGATTCTTTCGATGCCCTGATTCGAAATACGCCTGTTAAAACGTCGTCCCGCCATCCCAGTAACCCTCAGGAACCGCACAAAAAGGCTTCGTTTTCCACCGCCGGTGGAACCAGAACCAGTGGTCCGGATCATGCCGTATATATGATTCAATGACCCGGGTGAACCTGGCGGTGTTTTCCTCTATATCCTTCGTCCTGTCCGCGGAACGGGTCACGGGCACTTCCTCTCCGAAAAGCACACTGAACCTGCCGTCCGGCCGCCTCACCGAAAAAACCGGGATAACCGGGGAACCCGTCTTGAGCGCCACCAGCGCCAGGCCTTTATTGGTGCAGGCCTGTCTCCCGAGAAACGGAACAAACACGCCGTCGTACCAGTCCACGTTCTGGTCGAGCAGAACGCCGATTGTCCCGTTTGTGCGCAGGACCTTCAACATCCTTCTGAGGCCCATGTTCTTTGGTATAATTTCTGTTCCAAAACGTTTCCGAATTCCGCTCAGCAGGCGCTCCGCCGGTTCATAGTCCAGGGGGCGAGCCACCACCGCGCACCGGCTCTTCATTTTGAGGGATATCGCGGCGGACATCAACTCCCAGTTTCCGAAGTGCCCGGTGAGCACGAGAACGCCCCTGCCTTTTTTAAGCGCCTTTTCGAGCCTTTCCGGGTGTTCGAAGACCACGTAACGGTTCAAGTTGCCGCTGTTCATGCGCAGAATATGAGGCACCTCGAAAACCATCCGGGCGAAATGCGACACGACCCGTCTGTATAAATTTTCAACCTCGCCGTCCGTCGAATCCTGGAATGCCGCCCTCAAACCATTCATCGCCACCTCGCTGCGGGCGAAGCGAAGTTTCGAAAAAATCCGCCCGACAACCAAACCCAACCGCTGGCCCGTGCGAAACGGGATCATCGAAAACATCCGCACCATCAAAAGCATCGCTCTGAATGCGAAATCATCCCTGGAGACCATCGCCGATCCTTTCGGAAATCATTTTCAAAAGACCTTCGGAACCCGGGAGCAGCGAAAAGGCGATGCGAAGAAATCGTATAGAAACCGGACAGCGCATCCCCGATGCCCTGATCCGCATCCAGTCTTTTTCAGTCGTCACCAGCCACTCGGCCCCGGTTCTCCGCCGGATTTTTTCCAGGCCGCCGAGCTCCCTGGACGTAAACGGGTGATGATCCGGAAAAGCTTCAAAATGGGCGACTTCGGCTCCCAGGCCTTCAAGGCTTCTCATGAACGACGCCGGGGCTCCGATACCAGAAAAAGCGACCACCTTCAAACCGTTGAGCCGGTCCGAGGAAATATTTTCCCCGCCGGGGCCGACGATACAATCCGGTGAATGTTCAGCCAGGAACACAGGCATCGTGAGCCCCCTCGAGCGAAGCACATGCTTCACCGCCGCCCCGTTGTCCCCCCTGCCGGACCGGGTCAAAACGACTGCATCGGCCCGTTCAAGGCTCGCAATCGGTTCTCTCAAGGGTCCCCGCGGCAGCAGATGCCCATTCCCCCAGGGTTCGACGGCGTCCATCAATACCAGGTCAAAATCTCTTGCAAGCTCGCGGTGCTGGAACCCGTCATCCAGAACAAAAAAAGTGGATCCGAACTTCCTCCGGGCATATACACCGGCGTCATATCTTTTCCGGGCCACGATGACCGGCACCCCGGAAATGGATTCGGCAATCAACCATGGTTCATCTCCACCCCGGTCGGCTTCCGGATTCACACTCCTTTCTCCGGAAACCTCCAGAACCCGGCCTCGGAACGAACCCCGATATCCTCGTGAAAGAACCGCTGTCCGGTGACCGCATTGTTTGGCCCAACGGGCGAGCATAATGACTGCAGGCGTCTTGCCGGAGCCGCCGGCTACGATATTGCCCACGCTCAGCACAAAACCCGGAAGGCGCTTCACGGACGGAGACGGGCATAAAGAGAGCCCCAGGCCGTATGCCGCGGAGGCGGCTGCCAGAAGCGGGGTCCAGAAACCGTGGGAGTCTTTGCGATGAAGCTCGGTCCAGATCGGTTTTTTCAAAGCTGATCCTCCCGGCGGCCCCTGGCCGTCATGGCCTTCACCTCCCGGGCGGCACGGGAAACAGCGCCTCGGTTGGTTTCGACGAACCGGAGGGCACTGTTACCGGTCTCATTGCGCAGAAGGCCATCCGACAGAAAGTTGAGCAGTGAAGCGATCAACTCCGCCTCGTTTGCGATGGCCACCCCGGCCCCGGCCTCGACAAGCATCCGGGCCATTGCATCGAAGTTATGCATGTAAGGGCCGAACAAAACCGGACAGCCGAGTGCGGCCGGTTCCAACGGATTGTGGCCGCCAATCTCCACCAGGCTTCCGCCCACAAAACCTACCGTGGCAAGCCCGTATAGCCTTCCGAGCTCTCCTATGGTGTCCACGACAACCACATCCGGTTCGCCTGCCGTGGGAAGACGGGATCTCTGCACAACCGTGAAATTCATCCGTACTGCGATCGATTCTATTTCAGCAGCCCTCTCTATGTTTCTCGGTGCGATGATCAACCTTGCATGCGGTGACTGTTTTCGAACGGCGGAAAAAGCCCTTGTTAAAATTTCTTCCTCGCCCGGGTGCGTACTTCCGGCGACAATCACAGGATCGAGCGCACCAAAACCGAGCAGATCGAGCCAGCCGGTCCGCTCCTGCGGGTCCATCGGTTTGACGCTGCGATCGAATTTAATGTTTCCACCGACTTCGACGCGGGCGGAGTCGACCCCAACGGCTGTAAGCCGGCCCAGATCCAGATCCGACTGCATCAAACACAGATCAAACCCCCTGAAAAGGCGCCTTGAAGCAAATGGAAACATTCTGTATTTCCTGAAAGTTCTTGGAGAAACCCGGCCGTTTACAAGCAGCCGTTTTATTCCCCTTCTGCCTGTATAGTCAAGGATATAGGGCCAGACATCACTTTCAACCAGCACGAACACAGCCGGATTGATAAACCTCACGAATCGTTCCACACTCCACCACGCGTCCAGCGGCATATAGTACAGGCCGTCCACGTAACCGGAAAGGATCTTCTCCGCAACCGCCATGCCTTTGCGCGTTGTCGCGGTAAAAACCACCGGTGTTTCCGGACAATCTCCCTTGATTTTTTTAACGAGCGGCAACGCGGAATAAACTTCCCCCACCGAAAGGGCATGAACCCATACCGGCCTGTCCTTACGAGGAACACCGGGGACAGAAAGGCCGAAGCGGCCGCGGAATCTGCTGTCGCCGGAAAGCAGGGCCGCCGGCAGGCAGACAAGTAAAACCAGGCTCCATAAAAGATTATACAAAAGCATATGGTTTCTCGCTTCTCAGCCGGGGGTTTTCCGTTAAACCACGGCAGGAAGTTCTATCGTGAACACGGTCCCCACAGGAGAATTGTCATAAACCCGGATAAAGCCGTTATGATCAGTGACGATGGTGTTTACGATAGAAAGGCCAAGCCCGCTTCCATGCTTTTTCGTCGAGAAATAGGGTTCGAACATCCTGCTCTTGTGCTCCGGCGGGATACCTCTGCCGGTATCTCTGACCTCTATCCGCACCATCCGAAGGGAGGGGTCGTAATCGACCGAAACCCGGACCTCTCCTTTTCCGTCCATCGCCTCAATCGCGTTGTCAAAAAGGTTGATCATCATCCGCTTGATCTGCTCCCGATCCATGTTGAATATCGGAACATTCCGGGAACTTTCGAAGACAAACGACACATCCTTGTGAGCCTCCCGGTAAAGTCCCAGCGCTTCGGCCACGATCTCGTTGATATCGGAGGGCACTGGATTGGCGGCTGGCATTCGAGCAAATTTTGAAAACTCATCTACAAGATTCTTGAGCTCATCCACCTGGTTGATGATCATCTCGGTGCAATCCCGGAAAACCTTCACTTCGTCCTGGGGTATCTGCTTTTCATAGCGTTTCTTCAATCGCTGGGCCGACAGTTGGATGGGGGTGAGGGGATTTTTCACCTCGTGGGCGATCCGCCTGGCCACTTCGCGCCACGCGGCCATTCTCTGCGCCTTTTCGATATCACTTAAATCTTCGAACACAGCGACCAGGCCGAGAAAATCTCCGTTCTCATCGCTCATAACATTCAATGAAACCAGGAGCGTCAATTGTTTCTGCTGTATCGAAACCCTGGCCTGCTTTTTAAAATAACCTTTTTTGAAAAGGGTTCGGTCATTCATGAATCTGTCTATGATCGTCGCGTATTCCATCACCAGCAGATCCCGGTAGTTCCTGCCGATGACATGCTCGGCCGAAACACCAAGCATACGCTGGGCGGATTTGTTTATCGTGAGCACTCTCCCCTCGGCGTCGGTGCTGACGACTCCGGCCGCCACGTTGGCCAGCACGAACTCCATGTAAACCCGTCGCTGCTCCAGTTCCAGGTTGCTTCTGACAAGTTCGAGGTTGGCTTCCTCGAGCTTATGTTTGCTGGTTTTCAAGTCCATTGTCATTCGATTGAATGAATTCACAAGCACGCCGATTTCGTCGGCGCCCTCCAGGTCGATGAAAAAATCGTAGTCCCCTGAAGCGATTCGTTTCGTGCCGTCGGCAAGTTCCTTTATAGGTATCGTTATTTCCCTGGAGAGATAGAATCCGAACCAGACCGAAGAAAAAATGATCAACAGCGTAACGATCGAGAGAGTGATCATGTGGCTGAACTTGATGGGTTTTTTCAACATCTTCAACTGCCGGTATTCCTGCAGCCCCCTGGATATCACCTGCAGCCGGTTTACATACGTTCCAGGGACGAACCGTGTCACCACCGCCAGCCCCACTACGGCCTTCGACTCGGTTCTGGAAAATATCGGCACGGCCCCGTAAATCAGGTCCCCGTGTGCCGAGGACTCGGTGAACCTGGCATCCATGCCCTTTTCCATCACGTTATCGAGGAGTTCGGGACGAACCCCTTTAAACGAGGTCAAGTCTACGCCGTGGTCCTTTGAATCACTACGCAGCTCCATTTTTCTAGAGAAAATTTCAATAGAATTAAGTTTATACTCTTTACGCTTATCATCGATGAACTTATCCATATTATCTTTCCGAGCAACCAGCATATAGCCTTCATACGTTATCACCCGGCTGATGTTGTTTCCGAAAGACAAGATTTCCTCGGCCACACGGTTGTAATAATCGTGGCCGACTTCAAGAGAAATCTGGAGCGACTGCTCGGTTTTCAGATTGAACCAGTATTCCAGGGCAGAGGAAATGAACTGGACGCTGATAAAAAAGATAATTGCGGTGGGCAGCAGCGAAAGGGTAACAAACGCCAGAACCAGTTTGGTCCTCAGCTTTCCGCCCATGATGTTCTTGCGCCGTTCGAAGATAAGCTTGACAAGATTCCGTACGGTGAGAAACAGCAGCAGCAGCAGCAAAACCACATTGATGTTGATCAGTGCAAAAACGAGAATGCTGCTTCCCAGAGGCAGATCCACGCCCAGGCCCAGTAAATGGGTGCCCAGATAAGTCAGGATGGAAATGACCACGAAAAGGCAAACGACAAGGTATCGCTCCCTGCGCCGCCTTCTCAGGTCCTGCTGCTTTGCTTCTATGTAATCGCCCATATCGGAAAAGGATCGCGGAAGTATTTATGGACCGCTAATCAGACATCAATAAATGAATTCCATATTATACCAAGGAGTTTTAAAGTCCCACAGTTTTACAAAAAAGAATATCTGACGCAGTGCAAACGGAAGCTCAACCTTATCAAGCTGAGCCATCATCGACACCTTGTATTTTTTACCCTTTTCCAGGCTGTCAAGATCGACCAGTCTTAAACCGACAATTTCCGACATGAGCTTTTTCGCCTCTTCGAAATCCGCGGTGCTGGTCACGCTTTCTTCACCATTGAAACGCCTGACTGAATACAACTTCCTGAGATTATCATATTTTATTTCGTGGGTGACTGTCAGGGATTCGACCTCCCGGTCCCACCATAAACTCTTCTTCCCATAAAGTTTTATAAAAAAGAGGAATGAGGTGGGGATACCGTTTTCTATGGCTTCAACTATGGCTTCGTTGAAACAGTTCGTAACCGTCAAATACACCAGTAGACTGTCCCTGGTACTCGTTACGACAATATCTTCGAGTGCGGCGCTCCTGGTTTCCCCACGCGCTTCACCCAAGGAAATTGCGAGGCATAAAAAAATCACCGTAAAAATGATTATTGATCGCCGTTCTGTTGTAAAAATAGCCACTTAACCTTCCACTTGCAAAATGGAGCAGATATACGAGCGCTTGAAAGAATCAGCTTTTCAGGTAGGTCAGTATAAGAAAGAACTGATAGGAAAGCAAGGGCGGGCGGTGTGGGAGCGCTTTTTAAGCGCGATTATTGAAACCAACTGCAAATTATAAAAAAGAAGCCGCCCGCCGGAACAACCCCGGTCTGGACGGCCTCCCCTCTGGGCTCTTTCGCATCCCGCTGCGATTCAGCCCGATTTTGATTAAACGATGCTCAAGCGGCGGCCGGTTCGGGCAGCCAGAAAGCCGGAACCTTGAATCGTTCCCGGCGCTCGGTTTCGGGATGTTCGACGCTCAATAATTTCCAGTGATCCGTGGCCTTCTTAAATTCCCTCAGCATCAAATGATTCAGAAAATGACCCGATTTATTTACAACAAAATGCCCGATCACAGGACACCCTAGAACGGATAGATCTCCAATAAAATCAAGTATCTTGTGTCGCACGAACTCGTCCTTGTACCTGAGCCCGTCTTCGTTCAGCACGTGATTATCGTCGATCACCACGGCGTTGTCCAGAGATCCCCCCTTGGCGAAACCATTGTCCTTGAGCATCTGGACGTCCTTCAAAAACCCGAAGGTTCGCGCCTTGCTGATTTCCCGGACAAAGTCTTTTCCCGAAAAATTGAGAGAAAAATGCTGGCTGCGAACCAGCGGGTGATCGAATTCGATTGTATAGGTGATTTTCAGTTCCCTCGAAGGATGAATCTCGACGGATCTTGCACCGTCATCGACTTTGAACGGTTTACGGATCACAATAAAATTTTTGGGAGCCGATTGCTGCAGGATCCCGGCACTCTTGAGCAGGAACACAAAAGGGGCGGCACTGCCGTCCATAATCGGAACTTCGGCCCCGTCCAACTCGATAACCGCATTGTCTATACCAAGCCCGAAAAGCGCTGCCAGCACATGTTCCACCGTGCACACCCGGCACCCGTTTACTCCAAGTGTGGTCGCGAGCGTTGTGTCGACCACATTTTCGAAACACGCCCTGACAGACGGGCGGTCCGGCAGGTCCGTTCGCACGAATCTGATGCCGGTATTGGATGCTGCAGGTTTAATTGTCAAATGCACGCGCTCACCGGAATGAAGCCCCACTCCTGTGCAGCCAACTGATTCTTTCAGCGTTCTCTGTGTATGATCCACTCAATTCTCCTTGATCTCAGTCTGAATCCCCTGCATTACGCCCGTAATTGTAAGCAACTATAGTGCCATATATCATGAAATAAAGTCTGTGTACGACAAAAGCTTGTAAACCATGGAAAATAAAGACTAAAAAATGATGTAAAAAAAATCATCAGCTCCCGAAAGATTTCCGTTGCTGTCGAATCCGTGGCGAAAAGTCCACACCGGGTTAGAA
>DSCZ01000169.1 GCA_011048855.1 Desulfobacteraceae bacterium
GTCCACCGATACCGCAAAAACCCGTTTCACCGGAAACTCTGTTCACCCCGCATGACCTGGGGCAGAGGCGGCAGCAGGTGAGAGATGCGAGTGCGTCGTCCCGGCGTGCCTGCAACTCTCCGCTTTCGTAAAGCTTAATGTAGGAGGGCCTGTAATCATCGGCGCCGGTCTTCATGCTCAACGCTCCAGGTAAGATTCCGGTTCCGATCAGGAAACCGCTGAAAAAAATACGCGGGCATCATTCCCTGGTCTGGCCGAAAATGCGAAGCAGCATCAAAAACAGGTTGATAAAATCCAGGTAAAGCGACAACGCACCGAGAATAGCGCCCTTTCGCACAACACCGGCTTCCAGATCTCCAGGTTGCGTCATCGCGAGATGTTTGATTTTCTGGGTGTCGTAAGCCGTCAACCCTACGAAAACAAAAACACCTATATAGCTGATCATCATGCTCAAGCCGCTGCTTCGGATGAACAGGTTGACCAGTGACGCTACGATGATCCCGATCAACCCCATCATGAAAAACCCGCCGAACGATGTAAGGTCGCGCTTTGTCGTCCACCCGTAGATGCTGCAGGCGAGAAATGTACCCGCACAAACGAAAAATGTGCTCACAATGGACGTTTGCGTATAGACGAGAAAAATAAACGAGAATGTGACCCCGTTCAACGCGGAATATAACACAAACAGGCCGGTGGCAGTCCCGGCGCTCATTCTGGAAATCATTCCACTAAGAGAAAAAACCATTCCGAGTTGTGCGATAATCAACACGAAAAAAAGAATCCTGTTCCCGAAAACCATCTGGATGGCAGCCGGAGAAGAAGAAACATACCAGGCTACAACCCCGGTCAGGCCCAGTCCCACAGCCATCCAGTTGTAAACGCTTCTTACAAATTCATTCACCAGGGCTTCCGTCCTGGTTTGTTCCATCGCATTTACCGGCATAAATTTCCTCCCGTCAAATCGCTTCACCGGGTGTCTTCCCGGCGTTTAATCAGTCTAATATAGGTCACCGGGCAAAAACTTCAAGATTATTCGACCTACGCGACAACTGTTTTTAAGTTGCAATTTTCCGCGACTGTTTTAAAGTCACTCCATGAAAACAAACAAGCTCTACATCGCACTGGTCGGGCTTCCTGCCAGGGGAAAATCCACGATTGCAAACAGGCTCAAGGATAACCTCCGAAAAGACAACATCAGGGTCCGTATATTTAACAACGGCGACCTCAGAAGGCGGCTCACCGACCCTAGTTCTTCGAATCCCGAGTTCTACGCACCAAGAAACACCGAAGGGACGGCTCTCAGGGAACATATCGCGATGATCAACATCGCGAGGGCAAAGAACTATCTTGCACGCAACGGGCAGGTTGCAGTTATCGATGCGACCCATGCAAGCAAAAAACGCCGGGATAAACTTTCCAGGCTTCTTGACGACCACCCGGTTCTGTTTATCGAATGCATCAACGAGGATGAAACCAT
The DNA here is from genome assembly GCA_011048855.1 of Desulfobacteraceae bacterium. The sequence continues at coordinate 1,478 of DSCZ01000169.1, forward strand.
TCTCGAGGCAAGCGTCCTCAGAAAAATCACGCTGCCGGAGTTCAACCACCTTTCGCGCGAAGCGGCGATCGAAAGTTTCAACAAACGGATAGCATATTACCAGACGATCTACAGCCCGCTCAATGACGAACGAAATTTCGTGATACTCAATTCATTGCATAACAAAATACTTAAGGAGGAAATCTCCGACACCATTCCCTTTTACGACCGGACCAGGGATTTTCTTGTAACCGACACGGTAAAGACCCTTTTCCTCGTCCGCCACGGCGAAACCTATTTCAACCTGGAAAACAGAATCGGAGGCGATTCCGGGCTGACCGAAAACGGGTGGGGCCAGGCCGATGCCATCGCCGGTTATTTCGGCAAAGTAAAGATCCCCTTCATTTTCACCAGTACCAAAAAAAGAACGAAACAAACCGCAATTCCGGTGCAGGCCGAACAAAAAGGTTGCGAAACGATATCGTTAAAGGAATTCGACGAAATAGACAGCGGCATATGCGAATGCATGAGTTATGAAGAAATTCGGGAAAAATTTCCGGAGATTTATGCGGCTCGCAAAAAAGACAAGTATAACTACCTATATCCCGAAGGAGAAGGATATACGACGATGAGGGACAGGATATACACTGGAATCAAGAAGGCCCTCTACCTCAGCGGGACGGCCGACCGAATCATGATCATCGGACACCGCGGAGTCAACCGCATGATTCTGGCCCACTTTTTGTATCGCAGGCAGGAGGATGTACCATACATCTATGTGCCCCAGGACAAATATTATCACATCGTGGCCACCCAGGATAAAAAGCTCCTGCAGCTTAAACCTTTCATGCAGATCAGATGACAAACCGAGGTTTCATCAAGCTCCGGGACCGGCACACGCAGGTCTTTCCGTATTATCGATGGAAACCCGCTCCAGGTCTTCGGATTCCAGGTCCCGCAAACACCGGCGCATCTGCTTCAAGGCCTGGCGGATCCGGTGCTCGTTTTCAACGATCGCAATGCGCACATAGCCTTCCCCTTCTTCTCCGAAACCTATCCCGGGGCTCATCGTTACGTTTCCGTGCTCAGCCAGATGAAGCACAAATTCCATCGAACCCATCCGGCGGAAAGGTTCCGGGATCCGCGCCCAGACGAACATACCGGCCTTCGGCGGCTCAACATCCCACCCCATGCCCGCAAGACCGCGGCAAAGCGTATCCCGTCGGGATTCATAGAGGCTCACCTGCTTTGCAACATCGTCGTCACAATCCCTGAGCGCCACGATGCTCGATATCTGAACCGGCGAAAAAACACCGTAATCATAATAACCCTTTATCTTTGCGAGCCCCTTTATCAGAGAGGCATTCCCGACGCAATAACCGATTCGCCATCCTGCCATATTGTAGGATTTGGAGAAAGTCCCGAATTCGACCCCTACATCCTTGGCGCCATCGGCTTCAAGGAAGCTCGGGGCCTTGTAACCGTCGAAGGTAATTTTAGCGTAGGCAAAATCCTGGAGCACCGCGAATCTGTATTTTTTCGCCATCGCTGCGATTTCAGCGAAAAACCCCATATCCACCACTGTCCCGGTGGGGTTGTGGGGATAATTCAATATCAACACCTTGGGCCGCGGGATCACCGACTCACACATCATCGCTATACGTTCCAGGAACCGGGTATCGTCTTCCAGCGGAATCCGGATCACATTCCCACCTGCGATCACAGAAGCATAGATATGAATTGGAAAAGCCGGAGCCGGGACGAGTACATTGTCTCCGGGTCCTACGACCGCGAGGCACATGTGGGAAATGGCCTCCTTGGATCCGATCGTACAAATCACTTCGGCTTCGCTGTCAAGCTTCACACCGTAGTCCTTGTCATAGGATTTGGCGATTTCCCGCCTCAAATTCCTTAATCCCTGAGCCACCGGATATCGATGGCTTTTCGGGTCCTGCACGACTTCGCAGAGTTTTCCGATGATCGGCTCCGGGGTGGGGTCCGTTGGGTTTCCCATACCGAGATCAATCACGTCTTCACCCATCAGGCGCTTGCGCATTTTGATCTCGTTGATCATTCCGAACAGATAGGGTGGCAGTTGCCCCATCCGGGGGGCAAAGACCACCGGGCTCGTCTGGTTCATACATTTCTCCTTTTCAGCGACTGGGGCAATAACGAAAAACCCCGGTCCTTCGGGTCCGGGGCAAAAAAAACGCCACGGACCGGTTCACTTCAGTCCGTGGCGTGAAATGCTGCGTCAGTTTTTTTTAATCGCAGCTTCCGCTCGCCTGGACTGAAGTCCCGGCGGCGGCAGCCGCTGAATAACTGGTATACATAGGCGGTATTCCCTCACATCTTTTACGTTGACTATTCTTGACTTCTAAACCAGGGCTCCATCATTTGTCAATACTTTATTTTATAGCAGATTCGCAGGCAGGAGGCCGCTCCAACAAGGCTGCGAAATACTGATATCCCCTGGACGAAATACCTGTTGACACAGACACATCGCAAACGCTATATATTTGGGATTGAATTTTTGTCTCTTGCAGCTAAACGTGGGAATCCTGCATAAACCAACAAAAAAATTAATCGTTTTTTATCTAAACTTATAAATGCTCATTTTAATTAAAAAGTTTTCGTGGTGTTTACAACAACATTATTGCAACCGGGTTCACACCCGCGTTTTGGCAGGAGGTTACTGAAGATGTCAAAAACATGTCGAAAGGTATTGTTGGTATTGGTATCAGCGCTTTTCCTGGGAACGATTTTTGCGGCTCCCTGTGCTGCATTCGAATTCAAGAAAGAATACAAAATGCAGCTCAATGTAGGCCCAACCTTCTACTGGGGCATGGGGGCTACTAAATTCGCGGAGCTTGTCAAGGAAAAAACCGGTGGAAAAATGAATGTGAAACCGTATTATTCAAGCCAGTTGCTGAAGGGGGCACAGCTCCAGTCGGCACAGCTTGTGGCCACCGGCGTCATCGACTGTGCTCTGGAATCCACCATAAACATCTCGCCGGTGATCCCTGAATGCAACGTCTTTTCACTCCCTTTTTTCATCAACAACTTTGAAAACCTGGACAAGATGAAAAGCGGAAAGACGGGCGAAGCGATCTTTGAAGCGATGGCCAAAAAAGGATTGGTGGGCATCGATTGGGCGGAAAACGGATTCAGGCAGATTACGAACAGCAAAAGGGAAATCAAGCGGCCTGAAGACATGAAAGGACTCAAATTCAGGGTTGTAGGCAGCCCGATTTTCATAGACATTTACAGGCAGCTTGGAGCCGACCCGGTCGACATGAACTGGGGCGATGCGGTCACCGCCTTTCAGCAGGGCGTTGTGGACGGCCAGGAAAACCCGGTGGGCGTGCTGGTTCCGGTACAGATCTGGCAGTATCACAAATATGCCAGTTTCTGGAATTATCTAGTGGACCCCCTGATATTTTACTGGAACCAGAAAGAATGGAACGCCTTTCCAGAGGATATTAAGAAGGCAATCAAAGAGGCGGCCGCCGAGGCGGGGCGCTTCGAAATCGCTCTTTGCAGGGCCGGGCTCGATGGGGACAAATCGATTAATATCCTTAAAAATGAGTTCAACTACACGATGGATGTTCCCGAACCGGTCAAATTCATGGAAAGCAAGGGTATGACCGTAACTTTCCTTTCCGATGACGACGTAGCGGCTTTTGAAGAAGCCACCAAACCGGTTCTCGACAAGTGGGTCGAAAGAATCGGGGAGGAGATTTATCTTAAGGCTAAGGCCGATATGGGCAAATAGCTTGTTTCCATCCGGAAATGGTCCTTTTGCCCAATCTCTGTGTCAAACTGCGGGCTTTCTTGTGCGACTTACTCCAGTACGTCTCCGCGCAAGCCCTTGTTTTCCTTGATCTTGGGCAAAATCCCTCATTTCCGATATGGAAACTTCACTAACGCCATCCGGTATTTCCGGATGGGCAAATAGCTTGTTTCAGGCCCTTTTCCAGACCCGGGGTCTGCAGGATGCAACCGCCCTGCAGGCCCCGGCCATATGAACCGGAGACATCATGACCCAACTTCGCATAGATCACTGCCTGGCCGCGATTTTCCTGTTCATCATGGCCTCTATCGCCTTCATCAACGTTTTAAGCCGCTACCTTTTCCATTTCTCGATCTCGGCAACCGAAGAGATCACGATCAATCTTTTCGTGTGGGTTACGGTTATCGGGTCGGGTCTGGCGTTTGAACGCGGGGGCCAGCTCGGCATGGTCACGCTGTACAACATATTTCCCGATAAAATGAAGAAAACCCTCACCATCGTCAATTCGGCAGCCAGTGCACTGCTGTTTATTCTGGTCGATTACTATATGATACAGGCGATCTATAATGAAATAACTCTTTTCCAGGCCACTTCCCCTGCCCTCGCGGTTCCTATCTGGTTTTATTATGCAGGTGTTCCGATATTTTCAATATTCGTTTTTACCGGCATTTACAGGCATTCGATGGCCAAGTTGAAACTCCTTGAATGCGGGAGATGAGAATATGGAAACGCTTGTTATCCTCTTATCTTTCGTGATCTTCATGTCGATGGGAATGCCGATAGGCACCGCTCTGGGCATATCGGCCGTACTCACCGTCTACTGGTTTGATCTCGGGATCGGAATGCTTGGCGTCAATTTCTCGTCCGGTATTGCATCCTTTCCACTTCTCGCAATCCCGTTTTTCGTCCTGGCAGGCGTTATCCTTCAAAAGGCAGGACTGGCCGCGACTATCGCACATTTCTTTGAACTTCTCGTCGGGAAGGCGGTGGGCGGACTCGCGATGGTGGCCGTCCTCACCTGCATGTTCTGGGGTGCGCTATCCGGCTCCGGGCCTGCGACGACAGCAGCCGTCGGCTTGATCCTGCTCGCACCCATGGTAAAACACGGCTATGACAAGCACTTCGCCGGTGCCACCATAGCCAATTCAGCGGATCTCTCCATAATCATTCCGCCGAGCATCGCATTTATCATCTATGGGAACATCACCAGCGTCTCGGTCAGCGCACTTTTCGTGGCAGGCATCCTGCCGGGCATACTGACAGGTGCGGGGACGCTGCTCGTCGCATATTTGATATCCCGGAAAAGGGGGTACCGCGGGCTTGAAAACCGTGGAAGCCTGAAAGAAATTTTAGTAGCGTTCAAAAATTCCTTCTGGGCGATCATCGCGCCGATCATCATCCTTGGGGGAATATATTCCGGGATCTTCACGCCAACCGAGGCCGCTGTCGTAGCGGTGTTCTACAGTCTTTTCATTGCCCTGTTTATTTATCGCACCGTCACGTTCCGGGATCTGGTCGAAATTTTCGTCGACGCCAGCGTCACTAGCTCGGTGATCATGTTCATCGTAGTGTTTGCCGGCATTTTCACCTGGGCCGCCTCTGTAATCGGGGTCATCGATCTTGCTGCCAACACGATCATCCACATATCTCCGAACGCGGTGGTCATGATTATTCTCGTGAACTTGCTCCTCCTGGCGCTGGGGATGATCCTGGATGCCATTTCAATCTCTTTCCTGGTGATGCCGATTCTGATCCCTGTTCTCGCAGCGTTTCAGATAGACCCTCTCTGGTACGGCGTGATATTCATTTCCGCCCTTGCAATCGGCCAGGCCACACCTCCGGTGGGTGTAAATCTTTTCACCGCGGCCAACCTGATCAAAGGCGATATAGACTCGGTGGCCAGGCAGGCGATACCGTTCGTCCTGTTAGACGTTATCGTTTTGATTATTCTGTCCCTGGTACCATGGTTTTCTCTTTACCTGCCGATCAAGGCAGGCTTATACACCCCTTAACCGCCGGATGCGGTAAACGGCCTTCGACGGGCGCAGGAGACAAGAATGGGCAGCGATAAAATGAACAGGAGGGAGCTGACAGCACTTTTTGAAAAAATGCTTCTCGTGCGTGCCTTCGAAGAAAAAGCCGCCGAAATGTTCCAGCAGAACATGATCCCGGGCTTCATCCATCTTTCGATAGGCCAGGAAGCCTCCTCCGTTGGGACCTGCTCCGTGCTGCGGCGCGACGATTACGTCGCGACCACCCACCGGGGCCACGGCCACATGATCGCAAAAGGGGCAGACCCCAAGGTCATGTTCGCCGAGCTTCTGGGCAAACGAACCGGTTACTGCAAAGGCAAAGGCGGCTCGATGCACATAGCCGATTTTTCACTTGGTATCCTTGGGGCAAACGGAGTTGTGGGCGGAGGCTTCCCGATTATCGTGGGTGCCGGGCTTTCCATCAAGCTGAGAAAAACCGACCAGGTGGCCGTTGTTTTTTTCGGGGACGGGGCCGCGAACCGGGGGACCTTCCATGAAGCGGTCAACATGGCCGCCATCTGGAAGCTGCCGGTGCTTTTTGTCTGCGAAAACAATCTCTATGCATCGACCACCCGCTCTTCCTACTCGCTCGCCGGTGGGAGCGTCGCCGCAAGAGCTTGTGCCTACGGCATAGACGGGCGAAAAGTCGATGGAAACAATCTTATCGAGGTCAGGAAAACGGTCCGGGAATCGGTGGAAAAAGCCAGGGCGGGAGGCGGCCCCAGCATTCTGGAAAACCTCACCTACCGGTACCGGGGACATTTCGAAGGAGACCCTCAAGGTTACAGAACAAGCGAAGAAATCGAAAGTTATCGGTCCGATCGCGATCCGGTCAACCTGTTCGCCGAAACCCTTAAGAAAAAGAGGTGGCTCTCTAAGACAGGTGAAAAAGAAATCGGCGACAGGGTGCAGGGAATTATCGAGGATGCGGTTCGCGCCGCCCGCGCGGAAGCTTTTCCCGCCCCTGAAGAAGCCCTGGATGACCTTTTCGTGAACCAATAGACTCAACAGGGAATGACCGGGACCGTGGCCGCGGCATGAAGACAGCCACAAAATGGAGGAATGGCAAATGAGCGGGAGACTTCTTTCCTGTTCCGAAGCGCTGGCTGAAGCGCTGGCGGAGGAAATGGCGAGGGATGATACGATCTTCATCATTGGCGAGGACCTTCGCGCCCATGATGGAATCTTCGGCCAGTTCAAGGGTCTTCCGGAAAAATACCCGGAAAGAATCATTGACGCTCCAATCTCGGAGACCAGCATCGTCGGCGCCGGCCTCGGAGCCGCATTGACCGGCATGCGCCCGCTGGTGGATATGCATTTCGCCGATTTCTTCACCACCGCGATGGATGAAATCGTAAACCAGGCGGCCAAAATCAGATACATGTTCGGCGGACAGGCAAAGATTCCACTGGTGATCTGGGCTCCCGACGGAGGGGGGCTTTCTGCTGCCGCGCACCACTCCCAGTGCCTTGAAGCCTGGTTCGTTCATACGCCGGGGCTCAAGGTTGTCGTACCCTCCGAACCATCGGACGTGAAAGGCCTTATCAAGGCCGCCATACGGGACGATGACCCGGTGATTTTTTTCCAGCACAAAAAGCTGTTCGCCCGGAAAGGTCCGGTGCCGGAGGGTGAATACCTGGTGCCTCTGGGAAAAGGAGAAATCAAGAGAAAGGGAAGGGATATAACGATAATCACCTACTCGAGGATGAGCTGTCTTTCGTTGGAGGCGGCGGAAACCCTCGCCCGGGAGGGAATCGAGGCCGAGATCATAGACCTGCGGACTCTCAAACCTCTGGATTTCGAAATAATCGCCGAATCGGTGAAAAAAACTTACCATGCGCTTGTGGTCCACGAGGCCTGTGTTACGGGTGGTTTCGGTGCGGAAATCGCAGCTCGGATAGCAGAGGAGCTTTTCGATTACCTTGACGCTCCGGTAATCAGGATCGGCGCAAAGGATGTCCCGGTGCCTTTCAGCCCTGTGCTCGAAAACTTCGTGCTCCCCGGCACGGAGGATATCGTGGAGGGCGTCCGGAAGGTGCTCAACATTTGACGGAGGCCTTACCTAATGATCGAAATCACGATCCCCAAACTGGGTCTCACGATGGAAACCGCCAGGCTGCTCGACTGGAGTGTTTCTTCCGGTGACAGGGTCAACGAGGGCCAGACTATTCTCGTGATAGAAACCGACAAGGTTACCTATGAGGTCCCGGCGCCCTCCTCTGGAATTATTCACCCGGTAGCCCTGCAAGGAAAGGAATGCACGGTCGAAGAAGTAGTAGGTTTCATAGCCGAAAACCTTTTGGAATACGAGCGTATCGCTTCGGCTTATCCCGCGGCCGCCCCTGTTGATCAATCTCGATCTCCCCTGGCCTCACCCGATGATGAAACCGCCGGGGACATGGGTGGTGATCTGCAGCGCGAGACCCGGTTGAAGGCATCACCCCTCGCCCGGGCCATGGCCGCAGAGCACGGACTGGAACTTGGGTCTATACAGGGTAGTGGTCCCGGAGGAAGGATCGTCCGGGAAGACATACTCTCCGCCCTTGAAATGAAAGCCCGGCCTTTTCCGGAAAGTCCGCTGTCGGAGGATCAAACCGGCCCGAACGAGGTCCGGGAACATATCCCGATAACCGGTGCCAGAAAAATCATTTTTGAAAACATGCACGCAAGCATCAGCCGGTCCGCACAGTTGACTATCCACACCGAGGCTTCCGCCGTAGCAATCGCAGGGTTGAGGGACCGTCTCGGCCGGAGCGGCGAAAAGATATCCTATAACGCAATACTTATAAAAATCGCGGCCGCCGCTCTCGAGCTTCATCCCCGAATCAATGCCAGCGTCGTCGAAGGAGCTGTCATCGTATGGGAACAAATAAATATAGGTCTTGCAATGGAGGCTCAGGACACGTTGATTGTGCCGGTTTTCAGAAGCCCGGATATCAAACGCGTCACCGTCATCCAGCGGGAAATTGATGAAGCTCTTCGGAAAATCGAAGTCAACAGGCTGTCCCCTGAAGATCTCTCCGGGGGCACCTTCACCCTGACCAACCTCGGATTCTGGGATGTCGACCATTTCACCCCTATAATCCGGCCGCCTGAAAGCGCGATCCTGGGCGCAGGACGCATCGCCAGGAAGCCGACAGTAAAAAATGACGTATTGGTACCGGAGCTGCGCATAAGCCTCAGCCTCACTTTCGACCACAGGATCATCGACGGAGCACCTGCAGCCCGTTTCCTTAAAACCATCAAAGACATTATCGAAGATCCGCTCTTGATGATCGGCTGATCGAGGGATATGAAAATCGACCGACAATATGATGTAATCGTTCTCGGCGGAGGGGCGGGCGGCGTCGCCGCGGCCGTCCGTGCGGCCCAACTCGGCGGCCGCGTCGCGGTGATCGAAAATAAATTTCCCGGAGGCCTTTGCATGAACCGGGGTTGCGTGCCGTTCGGCCATATGCTGGCCGCATCCGGAATTCTTGCGAACCTCGAGTTCGGAAAGGAAATGGGAATCGATTGTCCGGGGGTCGAAATCGATTTCGCTGCCTTGCTCGACCGGCAGAACCGCCTCATCGCATTCATGCGACAGGGTGTTCAGGGAATCCTGAAAAAACACCGGGTCGAACTGATCAAAGGAACGGGCAGAATCAAGGCTTCCGGAAAAATCGAGGTGGAAGGGGCGATTTTTTCATTCAATAAAATAATCCTGGCTTCAGGCGGAAGATGGGTCGAGCCGGAGGTTTCCGGTGCCGGGATCGCAGAAGTGGTGAACAGCGATCACCTGTTGAGCTCAGAATCCCTGCCCGGAAGCTGTCTCGTTCTCGGTCACGGCCCGCATTCCATCGAAATCGCTCAACTGCTGAAACGTTTCGGCTGCAACGTGCATATCGCCACCCGGGAAAACGGGCTTTTTCCGGATGAAAACAAAACCATCCGGACCCGCCTTTCAAAAGAGATCAAATCATGCGGAATCCCGGTTCACACGAAAACCTGGATTGAAGGGCTGGAAAGGACAAGAGAGGGCATTTCTATCCGGTCGACAGGAAAGGGAAGCGGCAAAATCCCGCCGGTCGATCTCGTGGTCGGGTGCAGCAGGGCACCGGCGCTTCAGGGCCTGGGGCTCGAAAATATAGGCCTGGACCCCGAAGCTGATTTTATCAGCGTAAACGAACGGATGGAAACCGCCGTGCCCGGGGTCTACGCCATAGGCGACCTCACAGCGCTTGAGAACAGGCATTTTTCCCACCTGGCATCAAGCGGAGGTATAACGGCCGCAGAAAATGCCATGGGGAAACTCACCGCGTTCAATCCGAGGCTGGTCGTCCGCATAGCCTACACCAGCCCCGCCGTGGCCTGTGTCGGGCTCACCCTCAGGCAGGCCGAGGAAGCCGGTTTCGACGTGGCAACCGGGGCCGCACCGCTTTCAATGAACCCGAGGGGAATGATCCTTTCCCAGAACAACGGGCTCGTCGAAATAGTAGCGGACAAAAAATACGGTGAAATACTCGGA
>DSCZ01000352.1 GCA_011048855.1 Desulfobacteraceae bacterium
AGACCGTCGAATTGTTCGGCTTTGTGGCTACCCTGGGCAATATTGTATATGGAGGTCTTTCCTCGCTACCGATCTCCTGGGTGAAGTATTTGGGGAAAAAGAGGCTCGCAAGGGCGTATGGCTCGGTTTTTTTTCGATGATATTGATGACGGTGTCGATGCAGTTTGCATTGTGGTTCCAGCCACACGAAAGTGATTTTGTGCATCCTGCCATGTCGACCATCTTCGGTTTCATGCCCCGTGTACTTCTTGCGAGCCTGGCGGCCTACCTGGTGTCACAGCATCACGATGTCTGGGCGTTCCATTTCTGGCGCAACCGCTTAAAAGGCCGCCATTTATGGCTGCGTAACAATCTTTCCACGATGGTAAGCCAGGCTTTAGATTCGCTGGTTTTTGTCATGCTCGCCTTTTACGGGGTTTTTGCAGGGCCGGTTCTTGTGTCGATTCTTTTTACCACCTATTTCGTGAAGATTCTGGTAGCGCTGCTCGATACACCTATAGTTTACGCAGGTCGCTGGGCGTTGAAGCAGCACCTGATCAAATACGGCGACCTGAATTCGAGTGAAGGATGAAGCGTAACGCAGCAGTTGGAATTTTTACGACGCTTGAAAGATCGCAAAAACAGGTATATCATTGATAATTAACCGCATGGCGTAGGATATGCGGAACTTTCCAGAAATGATGCCGATATTCCAGCAAAAAACGTCGGATCCTCCCGGAGAAGTCGGAGGCCTGGGACAAAGCGGGGTGTCATGGACCGAATATTGATTGTAGACGATGAATCCCATATCCGCAATCTGCTTTCCGATATTCTTGAAATAAGAGGCTATCAATGCCATTTGGCGGCAAGCGCCGCTGAAGCCCGTGAACTGCTGAAAAATAACGAATTTTCGCTCGTTCTAAGCGATATCAATATGCCCGGAGAATCCGGGCTCGACCTTGTCCGATTCATGGTCGAAGCCTATCCTCTTACCGCGACTGTTATGGTCAGCGCGATTGACGATCCATTGCTTGCAGAAGATGCCTTGAAAGCCGGGGTTTATGATTACATAACCAAGCCCTTTGAAATGAACGGCGTGTTGATCAGCGTTTCAAACGCCTTGCGGCGAAGGGAACTGGAGATCGAGAACAAAACCTATCAGGAAGGCCTCGAAAAGCAGGTCGCTGAACGAAGTGCCGCATTGATGGCCAGCGAAGCCCGGCTGCGAGCTATTTTCGAGGCCACCGCCCATGTGGCCTTCATTCTGGTCGAAGAAACCAGCAATGAAGCTTCAATTGTTGAATTCAGCCCAGGTGCCGAGCGCTTGCTCGGCTTCTCGGCTGGAGAAGTTACAGGCAAACGAGCATCAATTCTCGGCCTTCCCGACGAAATGCTGCTTGGAAACACCCTCGAAAGTTCGAAAGTCCAAGGTTTTGCCCATGAACTAAAAATGACCCATCGCTCAGGAAAAACCATCCCGGTTATGTTCACGGTTTATCCTGTCAGGGGGAACCAGGGCGACGTCATAGCCAAGCTGGTGGTGATTGTCGATATTTCGGAACGTAAAAAGGTGGAACATGACCTGGAACAAAGCATGAAGAAGCTTGGAAGTGCCCTGGAAGGAACAATCCAGGCCGTCACCCGTACGGTTGAAACCAGGGACCCATACACGGCCGGGCACCAGCAGAGGGTTGCGGAGCTGGCTGCGGCGATAGGAACCGAGTTGAGCCTGAGTGAAAAAATGGTGAAAGGTCTTCACATGGCTGGTTTGATACACGATCTCGGAAAAGTGGCCATACCATCCGGGATCCTGAGCAAGCCCGGCAGAATCACCAACATCGAATTCGCATTGATAAAAACGCACCCAAGGGTTGGTTATGAGATCCTCAAAGACATAGAATTCCCCTGGCCGATCGCAAAGGTGGCCTTGCAGCACCATGAAAGAATCGACGGCACGGGCTACCCTTTCGGGCTGAGCGGCGATAAAATTATCCTTGAGGCCAGGATCCTGGCCGTGGCCGATGTGGTGGAAGCAATGGCTTCCCACCGCCCTTACAGGTCTGCGCTTGGCATTGAAAAAGCACTGGAGGAGATTTCCGAAAACAGAGGATGTCTTTATGATGAGGCGGCTGTGGATGCATGCATAAATTTATTCACCAAAAGAGGTTACAACTTGAATATGAGATAAAATAAAAGATCAGGGTTCAACAAGCTGCGCCTCCACCACACGATATCGCCTGCCATAGTCCCGGCTCCTTATACTCATAGAGAAGCGACCCATGGAATCCATCATCCGAAGCGCTTCCCCGGTATGCCAGGGTGCCGTTTCGATAAAGAGCCAGCCTCCGGGCGCTATATACGCAGGCGCAGCCTCAATGATCCTGCGAATGTCTTCCATCCCGTCATCGCCGGCCGTGAGCGCTGTTTCAGGTTCGTATCGCCTTACTTCCGCCTGAAGTTCCCGCCACTCCGCGGTCGACACATAAGGAGGGTTGGAGGCTATCACATCGAATCCCTCGCCCGGCTGGGAAAAAGGCTCCAGCCAGTCACCAATCAAAAAGGCGATTCTGTCCTTCAATCCATTATTTTCGGCATTTTTGCGGGCATAGGCAATAGCCTGCGAAGAAATGTCGGTTGCACAGATATACGCCCCCGGAAGCTCCGCGGCCAGCGCCACCGCTATCGCCCCGCATCCGGTGCCGAGATCAAGAATCCTGGGTCTTTCACCGCACTTTCCTTCGGACAAACGAACGAGAACACGTTCGACCAGCAGTTCGGTTTCCGGCCTGGGGATTAAAACGCCCGGGCCTACATTGAAAGACATGGACCGAAACTCCTGGCTGCCGGTGATGTACTGAACGGGTTCCCTCGCCACCCGCCGTCTGATAAAATTCCTAAACCGTGAGATTTCGTTTTCGGTCAGTGGTTTTTCTCCATTCAGATAAAGATCCAGCCTTTCCACACTAAGACTGTGAGACAGCAGGATCTCAGCGGTAAGCCTGGGTTGATCGATTTTTTTCAGTTTGAGGTAATCCGACGAAACTTTCAGAAGCTCCGTTATAGTCATCGGAGACATAAAATTACGAAGCACTCCTTTTGAGTTCTTCGGCCTGAAAATAGGTGATGATCGGATCTATCATCTGGTCAAGATCCCCCTGTATTATTCCTTCGAGTTTATAGAGGGTAAGCCCTATTCTATGATCCGTGCATCGACCCTGGGGAAAATTATAAGTCCGTATGCGCTCGCTTCTGTCTCCTGAGCCAACCATCGTCCGGCGTTCCTCTGAAATCCGGCTGTGTTGTTCAGCGCGCTCCATATCCAGCAACCTCGATAGAAGAACTTTCATGGCTTTGGCTTTGTTTTTATGCTGGGATTTCTCATCCTGGCAGGTGACAACAAGCCCTGTGGGAAGATGAGTGATACGAACCGCCGAATCGGTGGTATTTACATGCTGCCCGCCGCATCCCGAAGATCGATAAACATCTATACGCAGATCGTCGGGATTTATTTCGACATCTATCTCTTCGGCTTCGGGAAGAACCGCAACGGTAACTGCCGAGGTGTGAATGCGCCCCTGGGTTTCAGTTTCAGGCACCCTTTGAACCCTGTGAACGCCTCCCTCATATTTAAGGCGGCTGTAAACATGGTCGCCCTCTACGAGGGCTATCACTTCCTTGAATCCCCCGATACCTGTAATGTTGCTGCTTAAAAGCTCGGTCCGCCAGCCCTTGATCTCAGCATATCGGCAGTACATCCGGAAAAGATCCGCAGCGAACAGAGCAGCCTCCTCTCCCCCGGTACCGGCCCTGATCTCCAGGATTGTGTTCCGTTCGTCATGGGGGTCCTTCGGCAGAAGCAATACCCGGATGCGCTCCTCCAGAGATTCCATCCGCTCTTCCAGTTCCGAGATTTCATCTCTCGCAAGTTTGGACATTTCCGGATCAGGATCGCTCAGGAGTGAGCGGTTTGCCTCTATTTCCTCCCGGATCGCCTTCATTTCCCGGAAGGTGCCCACAATCGGCTCCAGACCCCTGTGCTCCTTGGCATATTTCTGGTAGAGTTTTTGATCCTTGATTACATCGGGTAGAGCCAGGTTTCCCTCCAGCTCATCGAACCGAGCTTCAATTTCTTCAACCCTCGGGAACATTACTGCTGTGCTTTATCATTGAATTTAGCGTATTTGCGCCTGAAACGCTCCACCCTTCCGGCTGAGTCGACCAGCTTTTGCTTGCCGGTGAAGAACGGGTGGCACTGCGAACAGATTTCAACATGAATCTCTTCAGCTGTCGATCCGGTCTGAAATTCATTGCCGCACGCGCAGCGTGCGGTTGTTGAAAAATAGCGTGGGTGAATTCCTTTTTTCATTATACTGGAATCTCCTTTTATTTAAAATATCACATCGGAGCATAAAAAAGCTCATGATCAATAGATGTACCAATAAAAAACGAGGAAGCGACAAGGTCACTCGCTCATAGAATCTAGAAACTCTTGATTATCTTTTGTTCCTTTAATTTTTTCAAGCAAAAATTCCATGCTGTCCACCGGAGTCAATGGGGCGAGCAATTTTCTGAGAATCCATATCCTGTTCAAAACCGTCTGTTCTATAAGAAGTTCTTCTTTTCTGGTACCGGACCTGTTTATGTCGATCGAAGGGAATACCCTCCTGTCGCTAAGTTTCCGATCCAGATGGATTTCCATGTTTCCGGTTCCTTTGAATTCCTCGAAAATCACCTCGTCCATTCTGCTTCCGGTATCTATCAATGCAGTGGCGATTATCGTCAGACTCCCGCCTTCCTCCACATTTCGTGCTGCGCCGAAAAATCTTTTTGGTTTGTGCAGTGCATTCGAATCGAGCCCACCTGAAAGAATTTTCCCGCTGGGCGGAACAACAGCATTATAGGCCCTGGCAAGTCGCGTGATGCTGTCAAGCAGTATCAGCACATCCAGTTTGTGTTCGACAAGCCTTTTTGCTTTCTCGATAACCATTTCCGCCACCTGAACATGGCGTTGCGGCGGCTCGTCGAACGTTGAACTGATCACTTCCGCTTCCACCGATCGAGCCATATCCGTAACCTCTTCGGGGCGCTCATCTATCAGCAGCACAATTTTATGAATGCCAGGATCATTTGCCGTCACACTGTTGGCGATGTTCTGGAGCAGCATCGTTTTCCCTGTCCGGGGAGGAGCCACGATCAACCCCCTTTGCCCCTTGCCTATCGGAGTCATCAGGTCCATTATTCGAGAGGAGAGGTTTTCCGGACGACTCTCCAGCCTGATTCGATCGTCGGGATAAAGCGGGATCAAATTGTCGAAAAGAATCTTTTCCCGTGCAATTTCCGGGTCCTCGTGGTTGACCTTCTCAACCTTCAAAAGAGCGAAGTAACGCTCTGAATCCTTCGGGGGACGGATTTGGCCGGCAATGGTGTCGCCTTTTCTCAAGTTGAAACGCCGGATCTGCGATGGGGAAACATAAATATCGTCCGGGCCCGGTAGATAATTGGCATCCGGAGCCCGCAAAAACCCGAACCCGTCTGGAAGTATTTCCAGAACTCCTTCCCCACTGATAAAGCCGTTACGTTCCGAATGCGCCTGAAGCAGCGAAAAAATAAGTTCCTGCTTGGGCATACCGGAGGCCCCTTCGATGTTGAAATCCTTTGCCATAGTTGTAAGTTCACTGATTTTAAGCTTTTTTAATTCAACAAGATTCATTATACAGCTCCGTTAATATGTTGTATTGTTCTTACCTGTAAACCGAATCCAGCACCTGTAGCACCGAATTGAAATCCTCCGGCAGGCGGGATGTAAACGTCATCCTCGTTCCGTTATCCGGATGGATAAAAACCAGCTGTAAAGCATGAAGCAGATGCCTCGAAAGAGACGGGAGAATCCCCGCAGCCCTTAACGAGTGACCGTTCCACCGCGGCATTCCCCGGCCGTAAACCTCATCTCCGACCACCGGGAAACCCATGTGAGCCATATGGACTCTAATCTGGTGGGTCCTCCCGGTCTTGAGCTGCAGTTCAATCTCGGCGAAATCCTCCCCGTAAACTCTTTTCTTTTCCCAGAGGGTCAGAGCATGCCTCCCCTGGCAAGGCGGACGTACGGACATCTGTTTGCGTTTTACCGGATGCCTGCCTATCGCGAAGTTTAAAGCTCCGTGTGTTCCCGGCGGAACACCGTGCACAAGTGCCAGGTAGGTTTTTTCTACTGTACCGGAAGCAAACTGCTTAGAGAGGTTCTCGTGAACCCTGTCGTTTTTAGCAGCCACCAGCACCCCCGAAGTTTGCTTGTCCAGCCTGTGCACGATGCCCGGCCTCAGCTCGCCCCCAATCCCGGAAAGATCATTACAATGATGCAAAAGCCCGTGCACCAGCGTCCCGTGTTGATTGCCGGGGGCCGGGTGAACCACCAGGCCCGCCGGTTTGTCGACGACTATTATCGACGGGTCTTCATAGAGAATTTCAAACTCCACCGCTTCGGCCTCCAGGGATGAAACCGGTGGTGGTGGATCAATGAAGATGCAATCACCCAGGTGTAGCGGGCGGCTCGGTTTAGTCTTCTGATCGTTGACCCTGATATGCCCTTGCTTTATCAGGCACTGCAGCCTCGACCGAGAAAACTCGATGCACTCGTCAGCGAGAAAGACATCAAGCCGCACTCCCTCCCGGCCTTGTTCGTTGAAAAGCAATTCTTTAGAATCATGAGTCACTTGCGGATGCGGCAGTCAGGCAAATATCTGTTCAAGGTCCTTTTCAATCTGATCTTCCTCCACTTGCCTGGCGAGGGAGATTTCCTTAACGAGCAGATTTTTCGCGGTATCGAGCATTTTTCTCTCGCCGAAAGACAATTCCTTGCTGACTTTCAGCATCAGAAGATCCCGGTATACTTCTGCAACTTCAAACACGGAACCGGTTTTGATTTTTTCCATGTAATCACGATAACGGCGATTCCATGTCTGGTTGTCGGCGACCATATTTCGTTCTTTGAGAATCGAATAAAGTCTGGGGACGTCATCCTCGTCGATAATTTCCCTGAGCCCCACCGTGTCGACATTTCCGGTGGGAATCATAATGATCATGTCATTGTCGAGAATCCTCATGACATAGAAATCCTGCTTGCACCCGGAAATCTCCTGGCTTTCGATCCTCTCGATCACCCCGACTCCATGTGCAGGATACACGGCTAAATCGTGCACCTTGAACATCTAACGACCCCCACACTCACAACAGAATACAAACAGCCAGGGCACCGGCAAAATAAACCGGGGCGACGTGTCACGCATTGAAAGGCGGTTAAAATGAAACGCGCCGAACTCATAGTGCCTGAATGCGTCTGGTATTCGATCGCATTCAGGCACTCCACTTATGCGTTATCATACTACTATAACAGAAGTCCTGCAACAGGAAGAATCGGAGCGATGACTAGAGAGACAACCGACATAAGCTTAATAAGGATATTCATAGCGGGCCCGGAGGTATCCTTGAACGGATCGCCCACCGTGTCCCCGACCACTGCGGCTTTGTGATTATCCGATCCCTTGCCGCCGAAATTGCCTTCTTCTATATGCTTTTTGGCATTGTCCCACGCACCACCGCTGTTGGCCATAAAAAGCGCCAGAAAGGCACCCATTACAAGTGCGCCCAGCAGCAGGCCACCGAGGGTTTCCGCGCCCAGCAGGACACCCACTACAACCGGCGTCAACACCGCAACGAGCCCAGGCATAACCATTTCCCGCAATGCCGAAGCCGTCGCGATGGAAACACATGTTTTGGGGTCCGGTTTCACACCTTCCTTGCCTTCCAGCAGGCCCGGAATTTCCCTGAACTGGCGTCTTATCTCTTCGACTATACTAAACGCCGCTTTACCTACCGAAGTCATGGTCATAGCAGCACACACCATCGGGACCATTCCTCCGATCAAAACGCCTATGACAACCATGGGATTCTTGATGTCAATTACATCCAGGCCGGCTGCCTGGGTGAAAGCGACAAACAGAGCAAGGGCGGTAAGGGCCGCAGAACCTATAGCAAAGCCTTTGCCGATAGCTGCAGTAGTATTTCCAAGTGCATCCAGGCTGTCTGTGATTTTCCGTGTTTCCGGACCCAGTCCCGACATCTCCGAGATACCTCCGGCATTATCGGCGATCGGCCCGTAGGCGTCCACCGTCATCGTCGCCCCGACGGTTGCAAGCATCCCCACGGCGCTCAATCCAATGCCGTAGATTCCAGCGGTTTTATAACCTACAAACGTCGCGATGCAGATTCCAAGCATGGGCAGCCACGTGGATTGCATCCCGACGGCCAGGCCCGAAATAATAACCGTGGCGCTTCCGGTCTTGGCCTGGCTCGCGATATAGCGAACCGGGGGACCAGAGGTGTAATACTCAGCCAGGAGCCCGATAGCCATCCCGCACAACAGTCCCGAAAAGACCGCCCAGAAAGAACCCATCGGCATGTGGATGCCCTTTGTCACAATTATGGTGAGAACGATGAAAACAGCACCTGCCACGAAAGTGGTGTACCTTAGAGCTCCGGCCGGACTTCCCGATTGAAAAATCCTGATGGAAAAAACGCCTACAAAAGAGCTGAGGAGACCGGCAATCACCACAAGCACCGGAAACGCCATGTACTTGAGTTTTATGGCAGTCTCGGTCATCCCCGGAAAATTGGCCAGGATTTCAGGAGTAAGAGCCATCGTGGCGCCTATCGCGATGGTCGCGATAACCGAGCCAACGAAAGATTCGAAGATATCGGCGCCCATACCGGCGATATCCCCGACATTGTCTCCGACATTATCTGCAATAACGCCGGGGTTCCTTGGATCGTCCTCGGGGATGCCCGCTTCCACCTTGCCTACCAGATCCGCCCCCACATCAGCCGCTTTGGTGAAGATTCCGCCGCCGACACGGGCGAAAAGTGCGATGGAACTGGCCCCCATGGCAAAACCGTTTATATAGTGTGCACTTTCGGGATCCCCGCCGTAAATCCAGAACCAGAATCCGACACCGAGTACTCCAAGCCCGGCGACGGCCAGCCCCATGACAGAGCCTGAAAAATATGAAACATTCAGGGCTTTGGCCTGCCCCTCGGTGTTGGCTGCGGCCGCGGTCCTTGAATTTCCCCTGGTGGCTGCGGTCATGCCTGAAAAACCGGCGGCCATGGAACAAAGCGCTCCAGTCAGGAAAGCAACTCCTGTTTTGACAGATATGAACAGTGCAAGTAAAATGAAAACTACTACGATAAACACGCTCAGCACTGTATATTCCTTCCTGAGGAAAGTCATCGCTCCGACATGAATAAGTTCTTCCAATTCCTGCATAACTTTGCTGCCGTTGGGTTGTTTCTCGACGTAATTGTAGATCAAGAAGGCGATGATCAAACTGATGATCCCGAGAAATGGAGCAAGAGTGGTCATTCCCTGCATTAGTCTTGAACCTCCGTTTTGTGAATTAGACGCCTGTTGATTTGGTTCATCAACCTTTCGATTCCCTCCACCACAAACCGCTCGCAGCCCTCGTCCGCGGCCTGCAGCACCCGTTCAACAATCTCCGCTTCATCAGCGTAAAACCGGGACAGTACATAACGATCAACCGGCTCGCCGAAACGAGGCCGGCCGATACCGATTTTCAACCTGGGGAAATCCCCGCTTCCCAGGTGCCGGATGACCGAAGCCACCCCTTTATGGCCGCCGGCTCCGCCCCCCGCCGTCGCCTTCAGTCGTTCCAGCGGAAGGTCGATATCGTCATGGACAACCAGTATGGCACCCAACGGAATCCGGTAATAATCCGCACATGCCTTCACCGACTGACCGCTCAAATTCATATAGGTGAGAGGGCATAAAAAAACCGTCGGACAGCCGTGGAAAACCGAACGGGCGCTCTCCCCGTTGAATCTCCGCGAAGACATCGTCAAACCCAACCGCCAGACGAGAGAACGGACTGCATCGGCACCCACATTATGCCGGGTGCCGGCGTATTCCGGCTCAGGATTGCCCAGCCCTACAATCAGACATACACCATCTGTAAAGCTCACATGCAGATCTCTTCAAGGTCCCCGGAACCCTCAATCTTCAGGTGATTCCGCGGCGGCATCTTCGCCTTGCTCTTGCTCTTCCTCTTCCGCTTCGGCCCCGGGTTCAGCTTCAATCGAAGGAGCCGCAATGGTCGCCACGGCCAGATCCCCCTCTTCCTGAACGGTGAGCCCTGATGGAAGCGGGATGTCTTTTATATGGAGGGTGTCACCAATCCCCATATCGGAGACGTCGACTGAAATCTTGTCTACAAGCTTGTCCGGAAGACACGAAATCATGAGGGAACGTCTGATGTTTTCCAGAATTCCCCCCTGTTCGACCCCCTCAGGAATGCCGAGCAGTTCGATCGCTATCTCGAGCGTGATCTCTTCATCCATTGCTATTTCAAGAAAATCCGCATGCCGGAAAAACTGTTTAACCGGGTCGATTTGCAGCTCTTTCAAAATAACGGTATGCGGATCTGTTTTATTGTCGTATCGCACCTGGACATCTATCAGCGAAGATTCCCCCGCTCCCTTTCTCAGAAGCCGTTCGAGCTTCACCGAATCCACCGCCAGCATGATCGGCTCGGTTTTGCGGCCGTATAAAACCGCCGGAATTTTGCCTTCTCTCCTTAATTTCCTGGCCGCACCTTTTCCAGTCGTTTTGCGGACATCGGCGGCTATACTGTAGTTACTCATAAATTCCTCCAGAATATAAATCTCCCATCCATGAACACAGGCTGCTTTAAACGAACAGAGTGCTGACCGATTGAGAGTAATGAATTCTTTTGACAGTCTCACCGATAAGCTCGGCTATCGAAAGGACAACGATTTTATCGCATTTCTTACCTTCCACCGGAATAGTATTTGTGACAACGAGTGTGTCTATCGGTGATTCATTTATACGTTTTATCGCCGGCCCGGAAAGCACCGGATGAGTGCAGAAGGCATGCACGGCCTTGGCCCCTCTCATCTTTATTGCAATGGCCGCCTGTGTCAAAGTCCCTGCAGTATCCACCATGTCGTCCAGAATTACCGCCGTTTTTCCCTCCACCTCACCGATGATGTTCATCGCTTCGGCTATATTGGGAGCTTCACGTCGTTTATCGATGATGGCGAGCGACGCATCAAGCCGTTTCGCGAAAGCCCGGGCCCGCTCGACCCCACCTGCATCCGGGGAAACGATCACCGTACCGGTGGAAAATCTGGGTTTTATGTATTTCAGCAGAACGGGCGCAGCGAAAACGTTGTCGACGGGAATATTAAAATACCCCTGGATCTGCCCGGCATGCAGGTCCATGGCCACAACCCTGTCCGCGCCCGCCACGGTTATCAGATCCGCTACCAGTTTAGCGCTTATAGGAACCCTCGGCTTCACCTTTCTGTCCTGGCGACCATAGCCGTAATAGGGAATAACCGCTGTGATTCTTTCCGCCGAGGCGCGCTTGAGCGCATCGATTATTATCAGAAGCTGCATGAGGTTATCGTTTACAGGCGTGCAGGTGGATTGAAGAACAAACGTATCCTGTCCCCGAATATTTTCCCCTATCTCTATGAGCACTTCTCCGTCACTGAACGTCTTGGCGGTAATGTTGCCTGGCTGAATACCAAGATAATCACATACTTGCAATGTCAAGGCGGGATTAGACGTCCCTCCGAATAATTTCATATCCACGGCCCTGAAAACCCTTTCTTTCCGGGATGTTGAATGCTGCCCGTCCGAATCTGTGGCGGCTTTAAACTCTGGCTGGGGTGGGAGGATTCGAAC
>DSCZ01000431.1 GCA_011048855.1 Desulfobacteraceae bacterium
GTATCTGGCCCGTGCCCATAGAGAGGCAACAGTCCGGATTTGCGAGGCCATGACCCGGGCAGGCGGCTACATTCTCCACCTTGATGCAACCCATGCCGGCAATGCCCCGGCCTTGATGACAGGTCTTGACGGGCTCAGTAAAATCGTGCTTGCCAATGTAAAAATCCCAACCGAACACACCGAACACATCGTCCCCTTTCTCAAAGAGATCAAAGAAGCCTACGGCACACCGATTGCCTGCGTCCATGACATGGGAGTCGGGATCTGCAAAGGGGTAAGTGATCGGCGAAGCCGTGACCGGAGAGAAGGGTCCCGATGTGAGCGGAAATCCCTGGTACGGAAAAACCGGGGCTGTGTGAGGCGTGTGATCAAGCACCCGGGCCGTTTCAGATGAACGGACCGGGTATAAATTTCTTGAGATATGAAAAAATGGCCGGGGAGACTCTCTCCTCGGCCTTTTTTTCTTCGCAAAATTCTTTGAAGCAGCTATCCGTTGTCTTATGGATTGACCTTGTCGATTATCGACAGGGCTTCTTCGGCCACCGGACCTCTGAAACGTCCGGAGACGGCTGCTTTCAGCATCGGAAGGTTGACTACCCGCTCCAGTTTCGCCAGAACGGCAAGGGATGCCAGCGCGAAATCCGGCGGTCGCACCCCCTGCGACTTCAGGTCGACCGTGTGAACGCCGGCATCGGTCGGGGGGATATCCACCCCCGCCAGCCTCAGTACCAGCGCACTTTCGTCGAGGGAGGAGAGGAGGGCTTTTCTGCGCGCGACCCCTTCCCCGGCAAGGGCGACCATCACCGTGGGTTTTTCGATTCCGGTAAAGACAATGTCTTCCGGAGAAAGAATCAGCTCACTGACCGAAGGTCCGCGAAGCACGGTGATGTTGTACTCGTTTTTCTGACTCGCCCTGAGCCCCGCGGTCATCCCGGCCATGCAGAGGATCTCTCCTGCGGTCAGGATCCTCTGCCCGGCGCTTCCCAGCAGGACGATTTCCTCACGCGCCGCCCCTGGGGCTTCGAATACAGGCTCTATGGCGCGGGGAGGGGAAGGTTTTTTCTCCAGGGCCGCAACCCGGCGGTAATGAGTGCCGTACTCCTCTCTGAGGTTGCACTGAACCGGGCCGTCAAGCGGAGGAAGGGCGCACAGGCTTTCCTGTATCGTGGAAGGGGTGAGCTTGTTTCGCTTGCTGTATCTTCCGGTGCATATCCCCCAAATATCCATCACCGAGAAGCCGTTGAATCCGATCGCTTCTTCGATCTTATCCGGTAGATCTTTCCGGTAACTCGAGCACCGGGACACGAACGGAGCCCCTGCGGCCCGCACAAGCTCTGCTGCGTCCATCGGTCGCTCGAGCCTGTTCAGAAAACCCGATCCGACAACCGCATCGGGCGGGGTGGTAAAGGAGCACTGTCCCCCCGTCATGCCGTAATTGAAGTTGTTCAAGATCAGCAGCGTCAGGTCGACATTTCGGCGGCAGGCGCTTGCCACGTGAGCCCCTCCGATACCGAGGCCGCCGTCCCCCATCGTGACCACAACGGTAAGGTGTGGTTGCGCGGGCTTTATGCCGGTTGCGTAGGTCAGCGCGCGTCCGTGGAGGCCGTGAAATGCGTGGGTGTTGAAGAATGTGTCGAAAAGCCCCGAACAGCCGATATCGCTTACCAGAACCACTTGGTTCCCTTCGAGTCCCAGAGCCTGGAACGCTTTGTCGAGCGCTTTGGTGACCGTTTCGTGGGAACATCCCGGGCAGTAGGCGGGCGGGCGGTTCCTGTTGATAAGGCTAGCCATTTTTTATCACCTCCTCGATCGTGGCAGGAGAAATGAGATCGCCGTTCATCTTTCCGAAGAACTCCACCGTTCTTTCACCCAGAACTCTCCTTATTTCCCGGACATATTGCCCCAGGTTCATCTCCACGACGACGATGCGCGCATACCCCTCCGTCTTTTTGCGGATCAACGCCTCAGGGACCGGCCACAGGGTTTTCAACACCATCAATGACACCGGACGGCCGCAGGACTGAAGGTTTCTCACCGCGGCCATCGCGGCCCGTGCGGTGACCCCGTATGTGATCAGTAATGTGTCGGCTCCTTCGGCCGGCAGGTCTTCGAAGAACGTGAACCGGGAAAGGCCTTTTGTGACTTTATCCCCGAGCCTGCGGCGGTCGGCTTCGATCAGTGCGGGGTCAATCGTGATGAACCCGTCTTCCCCGTGAGTGGAGGAGGTCTGACGGACGAGCACCTTTCCTCCGATCGGCAGAAACGGAGGGACCCCGGTTTCGGCATGCGACCGGAAGGGCAGATAGGGTTCCTGTTCGGGTGCCGTCTTTCTTTCCACGAGCGGCGGGGTGATCCAGGAGTCCATGTCCACGCTCTCGCGGGTCATGCCGATTTCCTTGTTGGAGGCTACGAACACCGGGCATCTGAACTCTTCGGCCAGGTTGAAGGCGTGCACCGTCAGTTCGTAGCAGTCCCGGACATCCACCGGCGCAAGCACGATCACCGGAATCCCGCCGCTGCTTCCCCAGCGGAGAAACTGGACGTCTCCGTCGGCACCCCTGGTGGCGGACCCGGTGGAGGGTCCGAGGCGCTGAACATCGACGATCACGATCGGGATCTCGCTGCCGATCGCAAACGATATATGCTCGCTGTAAAGGCTGATGCCCGGCCCCGATGTGGCGGTCATCACCTTGAGCCCCGCCATGGATGCGCCGAGGCAGGCTC
The DNA here is from genome assembly GCA_011048855.1 of Desulfobacteraceae bacterium. The sequence goes on from DSCZ01000431.1 coordinate 2,725, forward strand.
CTGCGGATGCGATTTCGTCTTCGCACTGAAGACAGATCCCCCCGGCCGGGGGCAGCAGCCGCACCATCGAGCTGAACACGGTCGTGGCCGGGGTTATCGGATAACCTGCAAAAAAACGGCACCCTGCCGCAAGGGCGCCGAGACCTATGGCTTCGTTTCCTTCCATGAAGGTCATGGCCATCGTTGTTCCACCTCCTTCTTGAAAACTCAAAGACTGCAGGCACAACCGATTTTCCGGGATCGCTCCGGGCTCCCTCGGCCGGTCCGCCGCGTTCGTCCTAAGTATACTTAATCGGCCTGGACGTAAAGTCTTTTTCGGGGAAAAATCGGTGAAATTGAATTCGGACGCATCTTTCTGGTTTTCTGACGCATGCTGTCATGTTATAGTCCGAGTAAATGAACCGGCCGGTCGAATTCGGAAAAAGAACGTATTTACTCCGGCATCCCGGCCTTATCAGAGGACTTTTCAGGATGACGTTCCGGATCGGAAAATCCGCGGTTTCACCCGTCGCAAGGGCTCTCATTGCGGCGATCGTTCTTTCGGCCATGGCTCTCACTTATTACTTTTTCAAAGACCGGGAGACCGACCTTATCGTTGTTCATGCGGTTCAGAAAGGGAAAGGCTGGAACGAAAGCCTCGCTCATGGGGTTTCATCGGCTATCGAAGATATCGGGGCACCGGTACAGGTGCATCATTTTTTTGTGGACTCGAACCGGCTCAATGAAAACGGCTATCTTCAGGCGGTTCTGGAGGGAGGCGACCGACAGTTCAGGAGACCCCGTTTCGGCGGTATTATCACTTCCGACGACCAGGCGTTCGCATCGTTGTTGGATGGCCGTGACCGGCTCTTCAAGGACGGCACATTGATTTTCTGCGGGCTGAAGTATTATGATGAATCCCAACTGGTGGTGCAGAATCTGGGTTCCGGGGATGTGGAGGCATTCAACCTGGAGCGGACCGCCGATTTCGTTCTTCACCTTCACCCGGAGGCGAAAAAGGTTTTTGTGGTTTCCGACAATACCGAGGGCGTACAAACAACCCGGTCTCTGCTGGAAAATGCCGCCCCCGGACTCATTGAAGTACTCGATTTCACGTTCTGGGACAATCTTTCCGCTGCAGAGCTTGTCGAGCGGCTGCAGGCGGTTCCCCCGGATGGCATCGTCCTTCTGCTGTCCTTCGTGGTGGATCGAAACGAAGTGCACTTTTCCCACAGAGAGGCCGTCACCCTGGTCACCGGCAATACTTCGGCACCTGTTTACTGCCTGTGGGATGCGGTGATAAAAGCCGGGATGGTGGACGACATCCTGACCGCCGGTTACGAGCAGGGCCGAAAGGCCGCAGAGGCCGCTTTCCGAATTCTTTCCGGTGAAGCCCTCGAGAGGCTTCCGGCAGCCGGGGACGGAGTCGAGGCCGGCGTGTTCGATTACAAACAGATCCGCCACCTTGGGGTCAGGTTTTCCGACCTGCCGAGAGGAAGCATAATCTTCAGCAAACCCTATTCCTTTTACGCCGAGAACAAGGGAAAAATCTGGGTTGTCACCGGAAGTATCCTCGCACTCAGCCTCATCATCATTTTGCTCGCCTTTCACATCATCAACCGGAGGGGAGCCGAGGCGGCCTTGAAGAGATATCTGAGCCGGCTGACGATTCTCCACAAGACCGATCGAGCGATTCTTGAAGCGGAATCCACCCATCGAACTCTCGAAGAGGCGCTGGGGTATGTCCGCGAACTGATTTCCTGCAAGTGTGTGCGGATGGAGGTGTTCGACACCCACCGGGGAGAGGCTGTTTCGATCGCGGTGGATAGAGACGGGGAGGTTCGGTGGGAGGAAGAGTTTCTGTTCACCCTCGATGAAATCGTTCCCGGGCGTCTTGCTCAGGGTGAAGTCATCCGGTATCCGGACCTCTTTGCACTGGATTCGCCGACTCCGTATCTTCGATCTCTTATGGATGAAGGTATCCGGTCTCTGGTGATGGTTCCCCTCTCCGCGAAAAGGGAACTGATCGGTTCGCTCAACCTTGGCGCCGGCGATCCGGAGAGCCTGGACGCCGAAAAGATCGAGATCGCCAAGGAAGTTGCCGCATCCCTTGCAGTGGCCTTACAGAACCGGCGATTGCTGGATGAGATTCTGCGCAACCAGAAGGAACTTCAGAAGATGTCCGCGCTGATCATACAGGCCCAGGAAGCCGAACGGGCCAGGATATCCCGCGAACTGCACGATGAGATGGGGCAGGCCCTCACAGGCATCAGTATCAATCTTGCTGTGGCGGAAAAAAGCCTTTCATCGGAAGCAGACGGAAGGGTGGCACGAAGCTTGCGTGAGGCGAGGGTTTTGGCGGATGCGTCGTCGGATCAGATACGGGACCTGTCCATTTCTCTGAGGCCTGCAATGCTGGATGATCTGGGTCTTCTGCCTACCTTGAGGTGGTATGTGAACAATTTCAACGAACGTACAGGAATTCCGGTAATTTTTAAATCAGACAATTGTGATGTCGGTTTGCCGCCCGAGATGGCCATCGTGCTTTACCGGGTGGCACAGGAATCTCTGACAAACGCCGCCAGGCATGCGAAAGCCGGCCACGTGGATCTCAGGTTGAAGTGCAGCGGTGAGGCCGTGCATCTTGTCGTTGAAGACGATGGTGTCGGATTCAATGTGGATCTGGTTTGCGACAAGAGAAGTCCTGAGCGGTGTCTCGGTCTTCTCGGAATGAGAGAAAGGGTCGGTTTTCTGGGGGGAACCTTTGCGGTGGACTCCACACCGGAGGCCGGGACCCGTGTATCCGTTCAAATTCCGGTTGACGCAGGAGAGAAACCATGAACAGGCCCGTTCGGGTACTCGTGGCCGACGATCACACCATTGTCCGCAAAGGCCTGTGCTCGCTGCTTGAAATGGAAGAGGGGATCGTGGTTGTCGGGGAAGCGGAAGACGGCCGGGAGGCACTTTCGAAGATCGACGAATGCCGGCCGGATGTGGTGCTCCTGGATATCACGATGCCGGGGCTCAATGGAATCGAAACCACCCGCAGGATCAACCGGCAGTACCCGGAAGTCAAAGTGGTGATCCTGACCATGCACCTGAACGAGGAGTACATATTCGAAGCCCTGCGGGCCGGTGCGTCCGGGTACCTTTTGAAGCGCACCGCGCCGACGGATCTGATTTCGGCGATACGTGCGGCCCATCGGGGCGAGTCCTTCCTCAGCCCATCGGTTTCCCGCAAGGTGATCGAGCAGTATGTTCAACAAGGAGGGAGCCGTACAGATCTTCATGATCCTTTCGACACCCTGACGACCAGGGAGAGAGAGGTTCTTCAACTGATCGCCGAGGGCCGTTCTCCCAGTGCGATATCCGATGTGCTGTTCGTCAGCGTCAAGACCGTTGAAAGTCACAGATCAAACCTTCTGCGGAAGCTGCAGGTGAAAAGCACCGCCGAGCTGACCCAGTATGCCGTCAGAAAGGGTCTCGTCAGCCTGGAGGAGTGATCCCGGGCAACCTTCCTGACGTACCTCCCGCCCAGGGGGCATCCAATCAAAAAAATAGGGGTTTCAACGGGAAAAAATAGGGGAACCCCTTATTCCGCTCGATGACCCCTTGCCTGTAATCTCGATGACACTGACAATCGAATCGCGCCCCGGGCGGATCCATACATACATGATAGCATGAATCTCAACTTCATCGTTCCGGTCTTGTTCCGGAATCCTGCTATCGCGGGAATGATGAAGTCGGCTCCAATCAGAGGTTGCATGCATAATGTATGATCGGAGGGGTGCACCGGGGTGGACACCCGAAACTGAAAACAAGGAGGCGCAGGAAATGAGAGCATGGAAAATTGGTTTGGCGGCCGGAGTCCTTTCATGGCTTTTTTTGTCGGCCGGACCGGCTTCAGCGGAGGATCCAGTAAAAATGAGAGTGCTTGGCGGTTTCACGAAGCAGATTCAGAGCACGCATGTGGAGCAGCCGTTTTTCAACAAATTGGGCGATGACAGCGGCGGCAGAATAGATGTGCAGTTCCGCACCATGGATGAACTGGGCCAGAGGGGCTTTCAAGGGCTTCGTCAGTTAAGAACCGGTGTCTTCGATGTCATGACCCTTCAACTGGGTTATGTCAGCGGAGAAGACCCTTTTTTTCAGGGAGTGGATCTGGTGGGGGTATCGCCTGACATCGAAACGGCCCGTAAAGTAGCCGATGCCTACCGGAAGCAGTTCGACAAGCGGCTTCAGGAAAAGTTCGGCGGGAAACTTCTCGCTATATGGCCTTACGGCGATCAGATTTTCTGGTTTAAAGGCGGGATCGTCGGTCTGGATGATTTCAAAGGCAAGAAGATCAGGGTCTTCAGTAAGCCCATGTCCGATTTCGTCACAAGGTTCGGCGCCACCGGGGTCACGCTGGCTTTTCCCGAAGTGTACACGTCGCTTCAGCGCGGCGTGATAGACGGAGCGGTCACCGGCGCTTTGGCGGGAAACACCGCCTCCTGGTACGAGGTGTCCGATCACATTTATCCGATGCCGATGGGATTTTCGATTCAGCTCCATGTGGCCAACCTGGATTACTGGAATAAACTGCCGGAGGATGTGAAAAGTTTTCTCGAAAATAAATTCAGTGAACTGGAGGAAGAACTCTGGCGTATCGGCGGAGAGGCGACCCAGGACGGGATCAACTGCAACACCGGGCAGGGGGCCTGCAAATACGGAAGCAAGGCCGACATGACGCTTATCCCGGTAAGTGACGAGGACAGAGCGCGGATGAAAACGGCGGTTGAGGAAGTCATTCTGCCGGCCTGGGCGAAAGCCGCAAACAGGATCGATCCCAACGCCTCGAGCATATGGAACGAGACCATCGGTAAAGTGGTCGATATGACGATCAAGGCCGAGTGATAAAATTGTACCAAGTTTTGCTTGCCTCGGGGGGAGAGATCCTCGATTCTCTCTCCCCGGCTACACTCCTGTTGCCGGAATAAGCCGGACCTGGTTCAAAGGGGCCGTATGGGCTGAAGGCACGAGGCTGGAATTATGAAGCGAATGATGGATTTCATGGACGACGTCAGTCGCCATTTTGCAATCGGCGGAGGATGGGCGCTCCTGGCTTTGTCGTTCTACATCAGCATCGATGTAATCGGCAGAAAACTGTTCAGAATTTCACTCCAGGGTTCGGACGAACTGGGCGGTTATGTGATGGCCGTCGTATGCGCGATGGGATTTTCATACGCTCTTGCCAAGCGGGCCCACATCCGGTTGAATATCCTGCTGCCCAGGTTCCCTTCCGGTGTGCAGGCGGCGGTGAATCTCTTCGCCTACACGGCACTCGCGGTATTTTCCTTCATGATGGCCTGGCTCGGCTGGGAAATGTTCGCCTACTCGTTCGAACTCAAGGCCATTGCCCCCACTCCGCTTGAGACACCTCTTTGGATTCCCCAAGGGCTCTGGACTCTGGGGCTTGCGTGGTTCTTCGTTCATACCGCGGTTTACCTGTTCGCCATTGTGGTTTTTCTTTTTAAAGGCCGGATCCGGGAACTCAACAGCATTTTCGGCGTGGAAACAGTGGATCGACAGGTTTCGAAGGAAATAGTTGAATCAAGGGTCGACAGGACCGGCGATCGGGAAGCGGAATCTGAAGGAGTTTGATCGTGCACATTATCATCGGATTTCTGGTTCTGATCGGTTTTCTTGCTTTGGGGGTGCATGTGGCATCGGTCCTCTTCACGATCGGTATTGTTGCCGGTGCCCTCACGATGGGAAAAGCCATCATCATGGATTTCGGAAACCAAGTCTGGATGGTCTTGAACAGCTTCGTGATGATCGCGGTTCCACTGTTCGTGCTGATGGGGGAAATACTGCTCCGAAGCGGCGTCACGGACAAAATGTACAGTTCCATGTCGCTCTGGCTCAACCGCCTGCCCGGTGGGCTTCTTCACACGAACATAGGGGCATCCGCGTTGATGTCGGCCACATCCGGCTCCAGCGTGGCCACTTCCGCTACGATAGGGACGGTGGCCATTCCAGGACTCAAGGCCAGGAATTACAATGAAAGACTCGTGATGGGGTCTCTCGCAGCCGGCGGCACTCTCGGAATCCTGATTCCGCCGAGCATCAACATGATCATCTACGGATCCATCGCCGAGGCGTCTATCGGCCGCCTTTTCATCGGCGGAATCGTGCCGGGGATCGTGCTGGCGATCATGTTCAGTGCGATCATCATCGTTATGGCGCTGATGAACCCGTCGGCGGCTGGAAATCCGGAGCCGAAGACGTCTTTTTCCTATAAGATAAAGTCCCTGACATCATTTCTACCGTCACTGATAGTCATTACTGCAATCATGGGGAGCATATATCTGGGGTGGGCAACTCCCACCGAGGCAGCGGCTCTCGGCGTGCTGGCGGTTCTGGGAATCGCGGTCGCCCGACGGGCGCTGACAATTACGGTCCTTCACGAATGTTTCGTCGGCAGTATAAAAACGACTGCGATGATCCTGCTCATCATGGTGTCTGCGTTTTTCATGAACTATGTGATCTCGCTGCTGGGAATCCCCCAGGATCTTTCGAGGTGGTTCGTTTCGCTGGATATCTCCCCGATCATCACCATGTGGATGATCGTTCTGTTCTATCTGGTCCTGGGGACCTTCATCGAGACCATCGCAATGATGGTGACCACCATTCCTCTGGTGGTGCCGCTCGTTGTGGCGGCCGGCTACGATCCCGTCTGGTTCGGAGTCTTTCTGATGATCCTGTGTGAAACCTCCCTGATCACGCCTCCGGTGGGCATGAACCTGTATGTGGTGCAGGGTATCCGGCCCGACGGCGGACCGCTCAAGGATGTGGTTGTAGGGGTGGTACCCTTTCTGATGATGATGTTGGTGATGGTGGCTCTGTTGATATATTTCCCCGGCCTGGCCCTCTGGCTTCCCGGGCAGATGATGGGATTTTAAAAGGCTTGAAAGTTTTGTTTTAACACCTTGTTAAAAGGAGATATTGTAATATGAAACGAACTCTGCTCGGCATGCTTACACCTTCCTCCAATACGGTTCTCGAGCCCGTCACCAGCGCGATGCTGGCGGGTACCCCCGATGTGACCGCCCATTTCGGAAGGTTCAGGGTGACGCAGATCTCTCTGGACTCCCAGGCGCTCGACCAGTTCCAGAACGAGCCTATTCTGGAGGCCTCCAGGCTGCTCGCCGAAGCCCGCATGGACGTGATCGCATGGAACGGAACTTCTTCCGGGTGGCTCGGCTTTGAAGCCGATCAGGAGCTGTGCCGCCAGATCGAGGATGCAACCCGGATCCCGGCCACCACCTCTGTGTTGGCCCTCAATGAAATATTCAATCTGACGGGAGTGACCAGGTTCGGGCTGGTTACACCCTACCTGGATGAAATTCAGGAGAAAATCATCGCAAACTACGCAGGAGCCGGTTTCGAGTGCATATCGGAGAGGCACCTGCGGGACAGAGGAAATTTTTCCTTCTCCGAAGTAACCGAAGACACCCTCAGGAACATGATCCGGGAAGTGGCTGCGGCCGGCCCTCAGGCCATCACGATCTTCTGCACCAACCTCAGAGGTGCACTGGTTGTTGACGAAATGGAGAAGGAGACCGGTGTTCCGATATACGACACGGTGGCCACGGCGGTGTGGAAATCAATGAAGATCGCCGGTGCCGATCCCGGGCGCATCAAGGGCTGGGGGCGGCTTTTCACTGAAGTGAACTGATTCCGGGAGGGCTGGAAATGGCTGAGTTCGACCTGGTAATCCGAAACGGTACGGTGGTGACCGGCGGCGACCTGTTCACCGCGGATGTGGGAATAAGCGGCGGCCGCATTTCGGCTTTCGCCGAATGCGGGAAACTGGGATCGGGGTTTCGTGAGATGGAGGCTTTCGGCAAACTGATTCTGCCAGGGGGTGTGGATTCCCACTGTCATCTGGATCAACCGACAGGAGATGCATCCGAGATGGCGGACGATTTCCTGTCCGGGACCGTTTCAGCCGCCTGCGGCGGGACTACGACGGTTATCCCGTTCGCCTGCCAGCAGAAAGGCCGGCCGGTGCGTGAGGCTGTTTCCGAATATCATCGCCGGGCGGAAGGGAAGGCCGCTGTAGACTTCGCGTTTCATCTGATCGTCACCGATCTGACCCGGGAGGTCCTGGACCGGGAATTGCCCGCTCTGATCCGGGATGGTTACACTTCTTTCAAGATCTACATGACCTATGAACCGCTGAAACTCGATGACCGATCCGTGCTCGATGCCCTCTGCCTTGCGCGGCGGGAAGGTGCCATAGCGATGATACACGCCGAGAATTCCGATGCCATCTCATGGCTCACCGAAAGGCTTGAATCGGCCGGTTTGATTTCTCCTCACTACCACGCGGTGTCGCGTCCGGCTGCGGCCGAACGCGAGGCGATACACCGGATAATCTCCTTTGCCGAGATCGTCGATGTTCCGGTTCTGATCGTTCATGTCTCCGGGGCGGAGGGGGTCGAGCAGATTCGATGGGCACAGGCGAAAGGTCTCAGGATTTACGCCGAGACATGCCCTCAGTATCTTTTCCTGACGGCCGAAAACCTGAAAGGGGAAGGTTTCGACGGGGCGAAATACATCTTCAGCCCTCCGCCGCGTGGCGATGCGGACCGGTGGGCTGTCTGGAACGGGCTTGCAACCGGTGTCTTTCAAGTCTTCTCGTCGGATCATGCACCGTTTCGCTTTAATGACCCCAACGGAAAGATGGTCGGCGGCGCGGATGCCTCTTTTACGAAAATCCCTAACGGGATTCCCGGAATCGAAACCCGGCTCCCGTTGTTGTTTTCAAATGGTGTCGGCACGGGAAAAATCGGGTTGACTCGGTTTGTGGAACTGACGGCCGCGAATCCCGCACGTATGTACGGCCTCTACCCACGGAAGGGAACCATCGCCGTGGGTTCGGATGCCGACATCGCCATATGGGATCCGGCGCGCGAAGTTACCATCACGAACAGTATGCTTCACCACAATATGGATTACACTCCGTATGAAGGCATGACCGTCCGCGGGTGGCCTGAGAC
>DSCZ01000520.1 GCA_011048855.1 Desulfobacteraceae bacterium
AGTTGACGGAGTTCATCTTGAGGACGGTACCTACATGCATCCATTTACTTGCAGTCATTGCATCAGCCCCCCTTGTCCAGAGTTTGGCGTTTTGGCCGGTGAAGATCGATCCGTCACCGGTCCATCGCGATCAGCGCCGCCCCCACCGCACCGGTGAGCTGCGGGTGATCCGGAACCATGATATCCTTGCCGAGCATCTCCGCGATCATATTAACCAGGAATGGATTATGAGCCACAACCCCTCCGGTCATTGCGACGGTTCCGGTCAAGGGGTGCATTTCCAGGATTCTCTTGATCACAGATAAAAAAAGCCCCTTTACGATCGCAGGGACCGCCGCACCCTGACGGATTTTTTCGAGCACCTCGGTGGCGGAAAACACCGTGCAGTAACTGCCGAGCTCCACCGTTTCCTCCGCGGACCGCGCCAGTTGGTCCATTTCTTCAAGCGGTATGCCGAGCCTTGCAGACATTTCTTCGAGAAACGCACCGGTGCCGGCTGCACATTTTCGGTTCATTTTAAAGCCGAGTCTCCGGCCGTTCTCATCGATCATAATCACCTTGTTGTCCTGGCCTCCGATGTCCACGATCGTGAGAGCGGCGTGGAAATAGTGATAACAACCCCTGGCATGGCATCCGATTTCGGTATGGGTCGCATCGGCGGCCGCCACATTTTTGCGACCGTAGCCGGTGGCGACGCAACGAACTATTGCATCGCTGAAAATCCCAGCCGATTCAAGGGCTTTGTCCAGGGCTAACGCCGCCGTTGCATCGAAATCGGTCCCGGATTTCAACACACAGTGGCCGAGAAGCCGTTTAGCGCCATCGACAACCGCGGCCTTGGTGCGCGATGCGCCGACATCCACCCCTGCAAAAACCTGTTTTGTCATCAGATACCTTCAAGCTGTTCGATGAACGCTTCGATATTTGTTTTGGTTTGCTCTTCGGAATAACACCGCAGATCGCACAGGTCCCCGTTGATCGTAAGCGTTGGAATGCCAAGCTTTTTGCCGATACGTTCGGGCATGCCGTATCGGTTGTTTGAGTTGTTCGGACAAGTCTTTGCATCATGAAAGATGATTCCATCAAATTTAAATTTTTCAAAGCAATTTGCAATATATTTTTCTTTGAAAGGTTCGTCCCTGACGATAAAAAGCTCCGTGTATGCCACGGCCATGCTTTCAAATGGTTTTGCAGGGTCGAGTTGATCAAATATCCAACTGTTGCAATAGGTCGATGCCACCACGCAGGCTTTGAGTGAATATAACTGTTCGGATAGTGCCCTGAGCTTTCCCCAGATTGGCATTCCTTCCCAGTAGAGGCGGTGCTTCTCTCCGTCCACCGCGGCCGCACCGTTCCTGACGCGCTGCTTCAGTTCCGGAAGGAGGAGCTCGTAATATTCAACTCCTTCTTTCGTCCCTCTTGCAACTACGGCCGGCCCCATGTGAATCGTCGCATCGAAAAAGGTCCACGGCGAAGGAATCGCCGCCGCGGTTTCCAGGCAGGCGCGCCAGAGTTCGGATGTGCGCCTGGAATAGCCTACGGCTTCTTTGAACCGGTCCATATCGAATTTTTCACCGTTGATTTTTTCGAGCTCCGGCACCAGGTCTTCTATCTGCGTTGCGATGTCCTTTATCTGGGAGGAGCCCACATCCCCTATGTCCCTGTGGGTGTGTACGCCGATTAGTGGTACGTTCAGCTCCCGCGAGTACCATGCAAACCAGTCCTGGACGTCCCTGCACTGATTCGTGTTGTAGACGAGCACATCCGGCCGGGGGACCGAGTCAATGTTGTAGGCCATTTTGAGGGGGGTTTTCTTCTGCAGGTATGAACCGATGTCGCAGGTCAGATACGAGCAGATATCCGGGGAATAACCGAGAGCATTGGCATACGGGATCAGGTCTGTGGCCATTCTGGTCGCTCCCAGCATCGCGCCGTGATTTTCGGGGTAATACACCAGAAAACCCATTCCCCGGAGCAGTTCGGCCGGTCCGACACTTGTGCACCATGCGATTTTTTTTGAACCTGTCCTGGCGGCTTCGTCCATCTCGTAAAAATGATCGGCCATGATTTTTTTGCAGACTTCGGTGGCCGCTATTTTTTTTCGCGTGATTTTTTTTTGTTCACTCATCCCTTTCCCCGTATCAGACTCAAATGTTCATGAACAATCGAGCGGGAGTATTTACCTTCATAGACGAAAGTTTTGTCATTCCGCCATTTGTTGGGCCACGATCTCAGTGATGTCCATAATCTTGATCTTACCACGTTCCTGTTTGGGAATGGCCCTGGTGCCCTTTCTGAGGTTGTCCTTGCAGGCCGAACACCCCGAAACAATGATTTCAGCACCGACCGCAAGAGCATCCCTGACACGTTCCGCGGCCATCTGCACGGCCATATCGGGGTTGTTTGCGAGCACCCCGCCACCGCCTCCGCAGCACCGTGCATGGAGCCGGTTTCTGGCCATTTCCACGAATTCAAGGCCGGGGATCGCGTTGAGGATATTCCTCGGTTCATCGAAAATCTGGAACGTTCTTCCTAGATCGCAGGGATCGTGATAAGTCACTTTCTTTCCCAGGTTGCCTTCGAACCGGATTTTACCCTCGTTGATCAATCTTTCCAGATAATGGACCGAATGATATACCTCCATTCCCAGGTTTCCGACCTCCGGGTACAGTTTCCTGAAGGTTTTATAGCAGCCGGCGCAAGGGGTTACGAGCTCGCGGGCCGCGGTCGCCCGGATCCTCTCGATTACCTTTTTTGCATGGAGCTCGAATTCGTCCGTACCCATCAGAAAAAGCGGGAAGCCACAGCAGCCCTCTTCGGCGGCCAGCGTCGTGTAATCCACTCCGCCGGCTTCGAGCGGCTTGATGAGGCTGGGGACCATTTTCATGTCCAGGTAGCTGGGTACGCATCCCATGAACAGCAAGGTTTCCGCCTCGGCCTTGAGATCTCCTTTATTGATTTTTTCTTTGAGCACAGGCGGGTAAATCTCGATTCTGTCCGCTTTAGCGCCGGCATATACATTTCCTGTTTTAAAGATATTGTCCCTTAAACCGAGCACCGGTTCCGGGGTGAGGCCGGCATTGTAGAGCTTTTTACGGACTCCCTCCACGATTTCGTCCACCTTGACCCTGGCCGGGCAAAAATAGGTGCAGGCCTGGCACGTGGTGCAGCTGTAAAAGGCTTCGGCAAGCTCACTCGATGGTTCGACCGTGGCGTTCAAAAAATTGAACGCCAGCACGTTTCTCCCCCTGGCGTTTCGTGATTCCCTGTGGGTTACACTGAAGGTAGGGCAGCCGAGACGGCAGAAACCGCAGTAAATGCAAGCCAGAAGCTCGTTGTCTATCGCCTCGCCGTAAGAATTGATCCCCTCCGGGTGTTCCAGAAAGGTGCTGAAGGCAAAGTAATCGTAGATGTCGTATTTTTTCTTCTCAAGCCCCATTTTACCTGGGTTCAGGATGTGATGTGGATCAAGTGCATTCTTGATTGTGCGCATCACCTCCAGGGCCGGCCCCAGCTGTTTTTCGATATAGGGATTTCTCGCAAGTCCGGTTCCATGCTCCGCAGTGACCGTGCCTTCCATTTCAAGTGCCAGTTCAGCGAGTTCGTCGGCGGCAGGGCGGAGTCTTTCCCATTCCTCCCGGCTTCTCATGTCGGTTACGAAGGTGGTGTGCACGTTGCCGTCACCGATATGCCCGAAGGTGGTTATCAGAAGGTTGTACTTGTCCGATATCTCCTGTGCGCGTTTGATGACTTCCGGGATACGGGTCGGGGGTATGCCCAGATCCTCGGATATCGCCACCAGCCGATTACCGGGTTTGATCCTGGAAAGAGTGGGAACGAGTTTCCCCCTGGCTTCCATAATTTCGCCCACCTTCACAGGGTCGTCGCTCCAGGTAAATTCCTGCACCTCATATTTGCGGCAAATTTCGCCTATCCTCTCCATGTCCCGTGTGACAGTTTCCTTCGCCCCGTCCGACTCGATGATCAGCATAGCTTCTATTTTGCTGACATCCTTCCCGATGGCTTCTTCGACGACTTTGAGGCTGTAATTGTCAAGAATTTCGCAGGCGGTCAATGGAATGCCGGATCCTACGATATCCGTCACGGCTTTGCCGGCTGCGAACAGGTCGTGAAAAATCGCCAAAGCGAGGGCGTTGTATTCGGGTATCGGTTGAATTTTCACCGTGACTTCGGTGATCACACCCAGTGTCCCTTCCGAGCTGGCAAAGACATGGTTCAGGTCGTATCCGAAAGAGGACTTAGGGGTCTTGAACCCGGTTTCTATGACCGTTCCATCGGCCAGAACAACCTTGAGCCCCTTTATGTAATCCCTGGCCGTACCGTATTTGACCGCGCGATGCCCGCTTGAATTAGTGGACATCATGCCACCGATGGTGGCTATCAGTTCACTGCCGGGATTCGGAGGAAACATCAGGTTGTATTTTTTTAGAGTCGTGTTCAGATCGCTGCAGATGACACCAGGCTCCACCCTGGCGAAAAAATTGTCTTTATCGATTTCAAGGATGTGATTCATCCTGTGCACGTCAAGCAATATGCCGCCTTCAACGGGCAGGGATGCCCCTGTCGTGGCCGTACCGGAACCTTGAACCGTCACCGGTGTCCTGGTGCGATCGGCCAAAGCCATAATTGCGGAAATCTGTTCGGTTGAGAAGGCGAATACGACGAGGTCCGGTATTCCTTCATGAACCGACAGATCTCTGGAATAAGACAAGCACTCCACCCGGTCGTCGAAAACGTTTTCCGGGCCGACAATTTTCTTTATTTCGGTGACAAGATCCATCAAGAGACCTCCTTAGCTGGTTAGGGCTCTCAGGGGGCGAAACAAATCGAGGCATGGTTGACAAAAGAAAATGGCTACTATTTAGCTATAAAGTGACTATATCCAACAATAAGCGTGGATGTCAAGTCAAAACGGCTGCATGCAAAGGTGCCGGCCGTACTTATGACAGTGTCATTATTTCGAAGCGCTGCTTCTCGAGTTCCCGTATCCTGTCGCGGAAAACGGCGGCTTCCTCGAAGGCCAGGCGTGAGGCGGCTTCCTTCATTCGGGCTTGGAGTGCCGTGATTTCCGACTCCAGGTCTTCAAGGGAAGAATAAACCGCCGGCGTTTCCGACGCAATCGGGGCCGTGATATAATCTGATTCATACAATGCGCCGAAATCGTCCTCGATGTTTTTGATTATCGTCGCCGGCGTAATTCCGTGTGTACGGTTGTATTCTCTCTGTATGCTCCGCCTCCTGTTGCTCTCCTCTATCGCGGCGGCCATCGATTCTGTGATTCGGTCTCCGTATAAGACAACAGTGCCGTGGATGTTGCGGGCGGCCCGGCCGCAGGTTTGTATCAGGGACCTCTCGGACCGGAGAAATCCCTCTTTGTCGGCATCCAGTATCGCCACCAGTGAAACTTCAGGCAGATCAAGCCCCTCACGAAGCAGGTTAATGCCCACCAGGACGTCGAACACCCCGAGCCTCAGGTCTCTCAAGATTTCCATGCGCTCGATGGTTTTTATATCCGAGTGCAGGTATCTGACCCTGACGCCCAGCCCGCTGTAATACTCGGTAAGGTCTTCAGCGCTTGCCTTTGTAAGCGTCGTGACCAGCACCCGTTCGTTACGGCTCACCCGTTCCCTGACCAGGCCCAGCAGGTCGTCCACCTGCGTTGCCGCGGACCTCACTACTATCTCCGGATCCATAAGGCCGGTCGGCCTGATGATTTGCTCGGCCAGCACAGTCTGCCGCGATAATTCGTAGGGACCGGGAGTCGCCGATACATAAAGGATCTGCGGGACTCTCTCCATGAACTCCTCGAATGTCAGCGGCCGGTTGTCCAGGGCTGAGCGAAGGCGGAAGCCATGTTCGACGAGGGTTTCCTTCCTGGAACGGTCACCGCGGTACATGCCGACGATCTGCGGCACCGTGATATGGCTCTCATCGATTATCACCAGAAAATCGCCGGGAAAATAATCCAGCAGCGTCGGCGGAGGCGCACCCTCCGGCCGGCCGGTCAGGTGCCTGGAATAGTTCTCAATGCCATGACAATACCCCATCTCGGTCATCATCTCCAGGTCGAACACGGTCCTTTCCTCCAGCCGCTGGGCTTCGAGCACCATGCTCCGGGACCTCAATTGGTCGAGTCTGCCGGCAAGTTCTTTGCGGATCGCTTCCACGGCCTTTTCCCGGACCTCTGTAGTTGTGACATAATGGCTTGCCGGGTAGACCGCAATGCGGCCGAGCTCCCGGATTGTTCTGCCGGTGAGCGGATCTATTTCATATATCGATTCAATCCTGTCTCCAAAAAAACCGATGCGCACCGCCTTATCCTCTTCGTGGACCGGATATATGTCCAGAACATCGCCTCGGACCCGGAACCTGCCGCGGTAAAAGTCCGTTTCACCACGTTCGTACTGGATGTCGACAAGCTTTGCGATGGCGTCGTCTCTGGCCATCTCTGCGCCCTGTTCCGCATAAAGGAGCATGTCGTGGTAGACTTCGGGCGATCCCAGCCCGTAGATGCACGAAACGCTGGCGACTATGATCACGTCGTCCCTGTCCAGGAGGGCGCGGGTGGCCGAATGGCGCATTTTGTCGATGCGTTCGTTTATCGAGGCATCTTTTTGAATGTAGGTGTCTGATTGGGGGATATAGGCTTCCGGCTGGTAGTAGTCATAGTAGCTGACGAAATATTCGACGGCGTTTTCCGGGAAAAACCTCCTGAGTTCTCCGAAAAGCTGTGCCGCGAGAGTTTTATTCGGGGCTATGACCAGGGTGGGTTTACGCACCCTGGCGATTATATGGGCCATGGTGAAAGTTTTTCCGGATCCCGTTACCCCGAGCAGCACCTGGTGGGTGGTTCCACCGGATATGCTTTCCACAAGTGTTTCGACCGCGGCGGGTTGATCACCGCATAACGAAAAGTTTGATATCAACCTGTAGGCCGGGGGCTTTAAAGGCATCTACTCAGGCCCCTGCGTTCGGGCTGGAGTTGATCACGGAAACTACCGCATAGGAGGCTATCCCTTCAATACGTCCGACGAAACCAAGCCTTTCGGTGGTCGTGGCCTTTACGCTTATACGCCCGGTCTCCACGTCCATCGCGGCAGCCAGGTTGCGCCGCATCCGAAAAATGAAAGGAGCTATTTTCGGAACCTGGGCGCATATCGTTGTATCCACGTTGCTGACGTACCATCCACGTCGACGCAGCATGCCGGCGGTCGTTTCAAGCAGCTTGATGCTGCTGCAGTCTTTGTAGGCTGGGTCCGTGTCCGGGAAGTGGGTGCCGATATCCCCCATGGCAAGGGCGCCGAAAAGTGCATCGATCAAAGCGTGAGTGAGAACGTCGGCGTCCGAATGGCCGTCCAGCCCGGTGTTGTGGGGTATGGTCACCCCTCCCAGGATCAAGGGCCTGCCGGAGGTCAATCTGTGGACATCATATCCGAATCCGACTCTGAACACGGGCACCTCGAAAGACAGCGCTTTGAAGAAGGATCTTCTTCTAAGCCGGTTTTAATGGCAGGTGCTGCAGTTGCCGCCGCTGCACGACGCGCATCCGGATGAACCGGCGGCGGGGGTGAAATCTCCACCGCTTTTAAATGCACATGCAGACATCAATTTTTCGACTTCCCCGGCATGGCAGCGGGGACAGGTGACGCTTTCATCCTGTTTGAGGAGGAGCACTTCAAATTGCTCGTTGCAGTTTTTGCATTTATATTCGTAAAGAGGCATTTCTGTTTTATCTCCTTCGCCTTTCGAGAATTTCCATAACTGCGGCCGCAAGCAATGGAAACATGATTTCGTGGTGGCCCACCAGGTTGTAGCCCCTGCCGCCGTGCTGCGTGGGCCGGTTTACGACATTTGTAAGCGGCCTGTACTGCTTGATGAAATCCATGTTGACGGTGGTTATTTCATTTACCTGATATCCCAGGTTCCTGACCACGCTCAACGCT
Source organism: Desulfobacteraceae bacterium (assembly GCA_011048855.1). Next base: position 7,965 of record DSCZ01000520.1, read on the forward strand.
TTCAGAAAAACTTCGGGCATGACCACCGCGGATCCCAGGTTGATAAAAACTCCGTGCTCCAGAGTTGAGACCTGGGTCGCGAAGCGCCTGAAATCCAGGTGTGATGAGGCGCCTGTCGCTGAGCCGTCGGCGGACGGGTGCATATGGATGATATCTGTGCCGATCGCCACATGAACCGTCACGGGAATATTAAGTTCATGCGCTGAGGCCAGGATGCTCGATCGGTTATGGGGGAAACCTTCCGTTGCAAGCATTTCTCCCAGTGAATTCCCCAGCCCGGTGTTTGTCCGGGCCGCACGGGAAATGGCCTCATTGATAAAAGAACCGGTTTCTTCGGCCATGCCGAAATCACCGGAATCAAGAGATGCCGCCACATCTTCGGAAGTGCAGCCGGCCATGGCCACCTCGGTGTCGTGGATTGCACATGCACCGTTCATTGCGATGCCGCTCAGTATCTTCCTGCGCATGAGCTCTATAATGACCGGGCTGATCCCGACCTTGACCGGATGGGCACCCATCGCAAGAAGAACGGTTTTTCCATCCGCGGCGGCACCGCTCACCCTTGTGGCGATCTCAATGAAATCCCTGGCGGCAAGGATCCCGGGCAGAAACTCGAGCCATGTGGAAAAACTCTCCCCCACCTGCCACGGTTTCCCGAAGTGTTCTACGTTGACGGTGCTCTTTCGATCATGGAGCCGGTTACATTTGACACCTTCGAAGGATATGGGATCGATTTCTGCCATTTATCCAGCCCTTGTCGGAAAATTCAGGGAGGGGTCACTGAAAAGGATGTGGTCGACCAGGTGACACAATGCGTGCCCGGCCGTGATATGTATTTCCTGGATTCTGGGTGTATCGCTGCTGTTTACGACGATCGCAAGGTCCACCTCGTCTGCGATGCTGCCGCCGTTTCCCCCAAGAAAGGCAGCGGTATAAATACCCATCTCCCGTGCACCCAAAACGGCTTGGCGCACGTTTTCCGAGCCGCCGCTGGTACTCAGCGTCAGCAGAACGTCCCCTGCCATCCCCAGCGCTTTTACCTGTTTAAAGAACACCAAGTCGAACGAATAATCATTCCCGACGGAAGTAAGAACCGATGTATCGGTGGTCAAGGCGATCGCCGGCAACGGCGGACGCTCTATTATATACCGGTTGATAAATTCGGCCGCTATATGCTGGCTGTCCGCGGCGCTGCCACCGTTGCCGCAGATCATTAATTTTCGGTTCCCTGCGAAAGCTGATGCGACCTCTTCAGCCAGCCTGGCTATTTTTGCAGTGTTATCGAGTAGAAAAGCCTGTTTCAGGTGTATGCTGTCCTGAAATATTTTTTCTATTATCTTTTCCATCATGATGTTTATTCTGTCTCCGGAAAATAGTATATGACATCGAAAATTAGTGCCTGAACGGCATTTTGTCAATCTAACGTGATAAAATACGCATAAAAAAGGCCCATGCGGGCAGGAAATCCGTACCGGTGCGGCCGGGAAGGCTTATTTTTTATTGAAATTGTGAATTCGGCATGCTAGATAACTTGTGTTTCTCTTTTTTGAATCCGGTAACCGTTTTTCCGCCGCATTCCACTGGTGAGAAAGACGCCGGTCTTTAAGCCGTTTATGGCCGCCGGTTTTTGGAAAGCGGCCATGAGGCGGCCTGCAGTGGAGTAAAACCATTTTAGCAAAGGGGGACGTCATGACCAAAGCCGAATTGATCGCCGAAATTGCACAGACAAGCGGGTTGACGAAAGCGGATTCCGAAAAGGCATTGAACGCTTTCGTGGAAGTGGCCAAGAAGACACTCAAGAAAGACGGCAAGCTGGCCATTGCAGGGTTCGGATCTTTTGTGGTTTCCAAGCGGAAGGCCCGCAAGGGACGGAACCCCCAGACAGGCGAAACGATCAAAATCAAAGCAAGCAAGGTGGTTCGCTTTCGTGCGGGCAAGGCGCTCAAGGAGAAACTCTAACCGAGGTTTTGGGGATTGTGACAGGGCCCCTGGCATCGTCGGTGCCGCCGGGATTGGCGCTTTCTGCTTGCCGGCGGCACGTTTTTCGCCTGTATAATTATTCATTCCGGGTGTTTCATGTGAGCAATTCTGCGGACGGCTTCCACCACGACGGCCGTATCTGAATCCTGGAGTGTGCGTACATCCAGCAGGACGCGATCTTTCTCCACCCGGGAAATGACCGGCGGGACGTTAGCCCTGAGAAGGGCTTCGATATCCGCTGAAGACATCGCCTCCGGTTCAAGGCATATAAGTCTGCTCGGAAGTTCGACCAGGGGAAGAGAACCACCCCCTGGCTTCGAATTCCCGTTCACCAGGGAAAGCCTGAAATTATGTGCCGGTATTTCACCAATCGATTCCGTCAAATTCAGAGCTTTTTCGGCAAGAGTGCCGTAAGGTTCGAATAGCATCTTCAATGTCGGAATTTCCCTGACCGCCGAAAGTTCGTCCCTGTAGAGCCGGAGGGTTTCTTCGAGAGCGAGCAGCGTTAGTTTGTCGATTCGAACGGCCCTGTTTATCGGGTTTTTCTTGATGCGGTCCAGCAGGTCCTTTTTCCCCAGAATGATACCGGCCTGAGGTCCACCGAGCAGCTTGTCTCCGCTGAAGGTGACCACATCGGCCCCCTGTGCTAGAACATCAGTGACTGGAGGTTCTTTAAAGAGGCCGTATGCGGACAGATCCACCAGGCAGCCGCTTCCAAGGTCTTCCATCACCGGGATGCCGTGCTGTTTTCCCAGCTTGACAAGCTCGGATAGAGGTACTTCCTCGGTAAAACCGACGACTTGAAAGTTGCTTGTATGGACCTTCAGAAGCAGGGCGGTTTCCGCGTTGATCCCATCCCGATAATCTTTGAGATGCGTCTTGTTGGTGGTGCCCACTTCGACCATCACCGCGCCGCTTCCGGCCATCACGTCGGGGATCCTGAACGATCCTCCTATTTCGATCAGCTGTCCCCTTGACACCAGCACCTGCCGGCCCTTGGCCAGTGTCTCGAGCGATATGAAAACCGCTGCTGCGTTGTTGTTGACCACCAGTGCGGCTTCGGCGCCGGTCAATTCTTTCAGAATGCCCTCGACGTGAACGTACCTGCTGCCCCGCCTGCCGCTGTCAAGGTCATACTCCAGGTTGCTGTAACGGGCCGCCACATCTTTGAATTTATCGATGACTTTTTCTGAAAGGAGCGATCGGCCGAGATTGGTGTGTATCACGACGCCGGTCGCGTTGACGACCGGCTGGAGGCTCGCTTTGGCCCTGGCTTTGGCCCTGGAAACTGCGGCGTTGGTTATGGCCTCCTGTTCGAGACGGGCCGGGTCGAAGTCGTCTTCCGTCCGGATAGCTGTGCGTAGTTCGGAAAGAATTTCGTCGAGCGATTCGTGCAGCAGCCGCCTGGGCAGCTTGCTGGAAGCTTCGAGAATCCAGTGTGAAGAAAGAAGTTTATCGACGGCCGGTATTTTCCTGAACATCAATTGTTTGTTCGACATCATTTGAAATCCTTAGATTGCATGAGAGGGGATATAGAA
>DSCZ01000482.1 GCA_011048855.1 Desulfobacteraceae bacterium
ACAATTATGAGTTCAAGGAACGACGTACCGGCGTTTATGACGCCTTGCGGGAAATCTTGAAAAGTCGCCCGGCTGCTGAAGGATAAAATATGCCATGAATCAGGACATCGACTGCTTTGTGAAAGCCCCGAGCCTTCTGATTGATTTGGTCAGTGATGTCATCGACCGAATTGATTGCGAGTTGAATAATGCGGATACCAGAGAGAAAGAGGCACAACTTCGGGAAAGCGCTAACGCTATTGAAAAATTGGAGAAAATGGGAGTGCCCGTGCCGGAGCCCCTGCGGGAGGTGTGCTGTGACTTGGGAGAGGATGCTTTCTACGCTCGAAGCTGCTCACATACGCCCGTTTAAAGAGGACGGTCCCAATAAGGTTTCAAATGGGCTTCTGCTTAGTGGGTGAGATTGAGGAAAAGGATGTGCTGTGGTCAATGATCTCCAAAAAACAACCCAATCAGAAATTCTTATCTACCAAGTCGAGGATGGCCGGGCGCGCATCCAGGTTCGCCGGGAGGGCGGCTTATGAGTGGACAATATAGACAGGCTCGCCCCAGAACGGAAAGCAAATCACCTGAGGGGCTGCTTCCGAAGCATGGCGGCTATCGCAACTTGAAAAGTTTTCAAATCGCGCAGATTGCCTACGATGTGACGGTTCGGTTTTGTGACCGCTATGTTGACAGGTTCAGCCGGACAAAGGACCAGATGGTGCAGGCGGCTCGATCGGGGGTACAAAACATCGCTGAAGGCAGCAAAGCATCCGGAACATCCAAAAAAACCGAATTGAAACTGACCAACGTGGCTCGGGCCAGTCTTGAAGAGTTGCGCCTGGATTATGAGGATTTTCTGCGGCAGCGGGGCTGCCGCAGTGGGAGCGGGAAGACCCGCGCCGAGCAGCGCTTATCAAGCGGCGCTGTGCTACGGCGGGCGAGGTGGTGCAGTGGGTTAAGGAAATTCATGATGGACATAGTGGACAACATGGGCATCGTGTACAGTCCACTGGGTCCACAAAGTCTACCAGTCCACTTATCCGGAAATCGCCGCCAACGCCGCTTTAGTTCTAATTGCCGTGGCGTGCAGCCTTTTGGACCGCCAGCTTGCGGCTCAGGCCGAAATCTTTGAAAAAGAGGGCGGATTCACCGAACGCCTCTATCAAAGACGTGTGCAGGCACGGAGGAAAAGATGACCTGCTTAACCGAAACCATCCTGGAAAAAACCGTCCTTGACTGGTTTGAATCCTCGGGTTCGCAGACCGCCTCTGACCCCGATGGAAACGGGGGAAGGACAACCATAGGGGGTTACCCCTACGGTGGGTTTGGTGGACGTTGGGGATCGTTTAAACGCCATGACGACGAAACGACAGGGTTGGCGGCGGCGCTCGTTTTCGGGCAACCAACAATCCGATGAGATGGGAATTTGACCGGGAAAATCCAGCGGTTTCCATTTAGGAAACACCTGCGGCGCAAGGGGAAGGGTAATCATGATCACCGATGCTATGCCAGCCTGGTTGCCGCGGGCTTTTTGGAAAGGGGAGAGCTTGATCGATGAAAATGGAAACAGACCCGAAGGTTATCGAGAGGCTCGCTCGCGAGCGGGAAGAGGAGAGCTGGGAGTTCAGGCGGTTTCTCAAAGACCTCCCCATAGAGGATGAAGAACTGGACGCCATGGTCCGCAGGCATTTCGAAGAGGTCTCGGCCCAGGTGGACTGCTGTGCCTGTGCCAACTGCTGCCGGGAGGTGCTGCCGCTCCTATCGACATTCGATGTTGAAAGACTTGCCGGCGGCCTTGGGATTTCAGGTGAAGAGCTGATCGAGCGCTTCCTGGTTCCTGGAGAAGAGATGGGAACGTTCACCTTTCACAGCAAACCCTGTCCGATGCTCCTTGAAAACCGCTGCACGGTATATGAATCCCGCCCGGAGGATTGCCGGTCTTTTCCGCATCTGCATAAAGACGAATTTGTGTTCAGGTTGATCCAGGCGGTGCAGAATTGCTCTATCTGCCCCATCGTTTATCACGTGTTTGAGCGGCTGAAGAGCGGCCTTTTGCCCGAAGGCCGAAGGTCGTACGATTTGATGGATGAAGATGTCGGAGGGCCTCCCTTCGACGACTTCGAGAGGTGGAAAAGACAGAGCTTCATAAAGCAGGTTGACGAGGTTTTCCGTGACGATCCGGATGATTATGTAGCTAGGCTGGAGGAAATCGGGTTCCAGTATTTCGATGATGATGAGGATTTCGAGAAGGAGGAAGAGAGGGAGGCCGAACCGGAAAATCGGCGGCAAAGGATGCTGGTGGACTATTTCGAGGGTCGAAGGAAATGGTCCGCGGATCTGCTGGATGCTTTCATGGAAGAGAAGGATTCAGAAGAAACCAATTATGCCCTGATCAGAAGGTACTTCAGGCAAGGAAACCAGCATCTGAAATCGCTTCTACTTTATGGGCTGGAACATCGTTCGGATCGCGTGGTGGAACTGCTCTCGGATCTGTCTTTTTTTCATGAATTTGAAAATATACTGAGTGACCTGATCGAAAAATACACCGAGGCCTGTGTGAAGCAGGCCGACCTCGACATCTTCACGGAGCTCGCGCAGGATTTCTACGATGCCACGATTCTGGATGGCTATGAGGCTTACCCGGCCCTACGGGAGCTTTTTGAACCGGAAAGCGAGAAAAGAAGAATTGTGGAGTTTCTGATGGCCGAAGAGGCAGGAGGTTCTGAAAATGTTCATTGTTGATCAAAGCGATCCGGAGATTTTTCTACGAAGAGCAACCACAGGGGGTTGCCTCTACGTTTTTCTCGATGCCATCGGCGGCGTTTTTTGTTTCCTGAGAGGCCGCGAGAAAAACCCGGTCAGGAGAAAAGAAGGGGAGAAAAAGAGCAAAGGGTTCGCGACCACCCTATCGGGCAGGATGTGGTACCAGCGATAGCCCAGGGATCGGAAGTAACCCCTGGCTTCAAGAAGGCAGCCTATTTCTCCTGCGGCGGCCAGGGCGGCGTCCCGCTGGCAGCGGGAACCGGCGGCCCGCCTGAGGATGCGTTTTCGCAGGCCGAACCGCTCGAACATGTTCCGCATGCGAACATGTTCACGGTAACGGGAGAGGCTGTCAGCCAGGGCGAATACCGCCAGACCGGTCCATCCAAGGGCGATGATCTGAAGCGAGAAAAACTTAAGGGTATGTCCTTCGTCAAGAAAACGGAAAGCCAGGAGGGGCAGGGAAACGGCCATCGCCGCTGAGAAAAGGCAGGTTGCTGCGGGCAGAGGCGAGGCTGCCAGGTACCGGCCTGCATTTGCAGAAAAGGGCGTGCGCCCGGGATTGCTGTTTTTCACCATTGGATGTACTCATCGGTTTGAGGATTTGTAGTCTCTGTTTAAAGTCCCTTTTGTCCGGCATTATAATCAGTGGCGAAGGACGATTCAACAAGGATCGGAAAACCTGTATTCACTTGCCTGGGCCGCATGGGAACGCGGCCGCTTCAAACGAGGATGACATTTTATGGATAAAACCGTCACAACCACGATAGACGAGGATCTCTGCACCGGTTGCGGCCTTTGCGTTGAGGTCTGCCCGAAGCAAACCATCACCATGGACGGGGAAAAGGCCGTGGTGACGGGCCTTGAGTCCCTCAACTGTGGCCACTGCATGGCCGTGTGCCCCACGGGAGCGATAAAGGTGGCGGCCCTGAATCCGGAACTTTCAGCATTCAAAACTTTCAAGAGCCGGGAAACATGGCTGCCTTTCGGGAAGGGGGATATCCGGGAGCTGGTGAACCTGATGCGTTCCAGGCGTTCGTGCAGAAACTTTCAAGAAAAAGCCGTTCCGTCGGATGTGCTTGAGGACCTGGTGAAAATCGGCATCACGGCTCCCTCGGGGTCCAACTGCCAGATGTGGAGCTTCACGGTTCTCCCCGACCGGGCGGCGGTCGAAAAGCTTGCCCGCTGGGTCGGGGATTTCTACTTGAATCTCAATCGGACAGCCGAGAAGACATGGTTGAGAAAGGGCCTTCGTCTCCTGGGCAAACCGGAGCTGGATCGGTATTTTCAGAATTATTACCAGACCGTCAGGGAAGGCCTCGAGAAATGGGAAACAGGAGGCCACGACATTCTTTTTCACGGAGCGCCCGCCGCCGTGGTGGTAGGCTCGAAAAAGGAAGCTTCCTGCCCCGGCGAAGACGCTCTCCTGGCCACTCAGAACATGCTTCTTGCAGCCCACGTTCTCGGTTTGGGGACGTGTCTCATCGGATTTGCGATTGAGGCTATGAAACGGGACAACAGCATTTTAAGGCGAATCGGCATCCCGGGCGACGAGTCTCCCCACGCTGTGATCGCTCTGGGGTATCCGAACGAAGTTTACCAGCGTGTAACCGGGAGAAAGAAGGTTCTGATGCGATATTTCACCGGCGAATAGCCCCGGGCCGCAAAGAGGCCTCATGGTTCATGGCACGAAGGGACTCCAAGAAAAAACCTTCGTGAATCCGGGCTTTTTTCATTTTTTCCCTTATTTGCCAAATGGACAGGCAGGGAAATGGCAGACTTCGCAGTTCATGCACAGGCCCCCGTGTCCCATCGCAGCAATCTCTTCGGGGGTTAACTGATAACCTGCCAGAGCCCGAGGAAGCATCAGATCATAAACCGTTCTTTTAAAGTAATAGACGCACGCCGGCAGGCCAAGAATGGGGATTTCATTTAATCGGGCATTCAAAAACATAGCGCCGGGAAGAATAGGAGATCCATAACTTATAATTTCCGCTCCTGCTTTCCTGACACCTTGTCTCGTCACGTCATCCGGGTCTACTGAAAGTCCTCCAGTGATAAGAATAATCTCACAATCGATTTCTTTCAGCGAAATGATAGCGTTAGAGATGCTGTCCGGATCATCTGTAACTATAATCTTCTTTACGATGCGAGCCCCGTAGTCTTCGACCCTCCGGCTTACATACTTTTCGGACTCATCCTGCATCAACCCTTCATAAATTTCCGATCCGGTAACTACAAGTCCGATGCGTTTTTTTATGTAAGGTGAAATTTCCAGAATGGGTCCTTTGTTAAGGCCGATTTCTTCCAACGCTTCAATTTTTTCTTTAACAATCATCAAAGGGATGATACGGGTGCCGGCAACTATTTGACCTTTATGACAGGGAGTGCCGTCTTTAATTGTTGAGACGATAATATCGCCTATCATGTTAATAGAGAGTAAAGCGTCTGCTTGAACTCGCAGCAAACCATCTGTTTCGCAAATCAAATTAGATTTGCCTTCTTTTGGGGAAGTCCATTTAAGATTTCTGCCACAAATTGCAGGGGCGATGCGTATCGCGGCTGCATCCTCATGAAGTTCATTGTCGCCGACCTCCAGGATGAAAATGTTTCGTTTTCCAATTTTAATCAACTCAGCGACATCTTCTTCTCTTATCACATGACCATTCTTGAATCCTACCCCTTTGAATTTATCGGGGATTATTTTAGTTATGTCATGTGCTAATGTCATTCCAACGGCATCTTCTACTTTTACTTTTTTGAACGATCCCATTTTTCTATGTTCTCCTTTTTATTGAAAATAAAAGCGAGCCATGTTTTTTAACGTCGTTTTACCTTTTCTATGAATTCCAATCCTTCTGTTTTCAACCAGTAAAGACAGGCTTCAATAGTAATCTGACGAAAACGCAGGGAAAGGATTTCAAAAGGGTTGGTTTGAGGTACCTCTTTTTCACTAATGTTCTCTAATATACGGGTTAATATATCAATTTGATTCTGAATCAGGCCGTCGGCAAAGCCTAAAGAAAGCAGGTCAACGAAAAATAGTTTGGCAAGCAGTTCGATTCGCAGGTCTCGAACATGCATGACCGGTTTACCGATCCATTCAAGAAAAACATCTCTGCCTTTTTGAGTTATAAAGTATGTTTTTTTGGATGGTTTTTTGTTTTGTATTGTTAAAATAGATTCGACTAGCTGTTTTTGCTCAAGATTTTTGAGCAATACATACATCTGGCTGCTTCCGATGTGCCATTTCGATTCCAGAGAATCATCTAAAAATTTGCGAATTTCGTACCCGTGTTTTGGGCCGGTCATGAGTACGCCGAGTAAAACATTGTCAGTTGCAATTTGCTTAGTCATTGAAAAGCATCAATTTGAGATTATTAACATTCACCTGAATAATAGTCCAATCTGATATAATCCATTCTGGAATAGGTATCTCAAAAAAAAATTTTTATCAAGCATATAAATCCGTGTTTATGAGGTGTTGACGCTTGGGCACAACTCGATAATAGATTTTTACTTTATCAAATTTCCGATCTGGAAACTTCGCTCTCCCCATCCTGCATTTCCGGGTGGAAACTGCTAGTGCATTGAAGCGTAAAATAAGTTATTAATGGGAACCGAAAACATTTGTTGAAAGGTAAAAACCGAGAAAGGAATTCAGCCTATGAGACAGGATGCCATAATGATAAGCGATCAGGACAATGTCGCCACTGCGCTGAAGGATTTGGAGGCGGGGCAGTCTTGTCAATTTCTGGTTGGCAAGGATTCACGAAATATAAAGGTGAAAGAGAAAATATCTTTTGGTCATAAATTTGCCGTTGTTGATATTGTCAGGGGAATGGACATAATTAAGTATGGTGAAGTGATGGGGAGAGCGACTGCTGACATTCCTCAAGGCCATCATGCCCATGTTCAGAACATCGAAAGCCTCAGGGGCAGAGGTGATCTGAAAGGAAAAGGAGTGTCATAAAAATGGAATTTTCAGGATATGAACGTAAAGACGGTGGTGTTGGAGTCAGAAACTATGTAGGTGTTTTGTCTACTGTTATCTGCGCTAACGAAGTTGCGGAAAAAATCGCCTCCCAGGTGAATGGGGCGACTTCCTTTTTGCACCACCAGGGATGTTGCCAGACTCCTGTCGACATTAAGCGGGTGAATGATACTCTTATCGGTCTTGGTAAAAACCCGAATCTTGCTTCAGTGCTGCTGGTGAGCCTGGGGTGCGAGAGTACAGACGTCGCCCAGGTGAGCGAAGCAATCGCCCGGACAGGGAAAAGAGTGGAAACTGTCGTTATTCAGGAAATCGGGGGCGCCGCCAGAGCTGTGGCTCAGGGAATCCTGCTGGCCCAGGGAATGGTCAGGGATGCAAGTGTACTGAGACGGATGTCTTTTCCAATCAGCGAAATTGTGCTCGGTCTTAAATGTGGCAGCTCAGATACTACTTCAGGGCTTTCCTCCAACCCGGTCGTGGGTGTTCTTTCCGACCTTCTGGTAGAGGCGGGAGGAACTTCGATTCTCGGAGAAGTCACAGAATTCATCGGAGCAGAGCATCTGCTGGCCAGGCACGCCAAGGATAAAGAAACGGCGGATAAGATATTGAGCCTGGTTGACAGAATGGAGGCACGGGCCGTTCAAATGGGATTTGATATCCGAGGCGGTCAACCCACCGGCGGAAACATCAAAGGAGGGCTGACAACCATAGAAGAAAAGTCTCTCGGCGCAATAGCCAAAGCAGGGAACGCCAAAATCCAGGCTGTTTACGAGTACGGCGTGAAACCGGACTCAAAGGGTCTGGTGGTCATGGATTCCCCCGGGCGTGAACCTGAAATTCTAACAGGATTGGCAGCGGCCGGGGCTACGATAATAGCATTTACCACCGGCCGGGGTGCTCCTCAAGGATTCCCTTTCGTGCCGGTGATAAAATTAACCGGCAATGAAAATACCTGGAATAAATTGCAGGATCATATGGATTTTAACGTATCCTCGGCCATGGAAGGTACCGAGACGCTGGAAGATGCAGGTAAAAGGCTGTTGGACGAATTGATCCAGGTTTCATCGGGGAAAAGAACCAAGGCGGAGATTTCGGGATATACCAACTCTATGGACATTTATATGGTTGGACCTGTGATTTGATTGCATTTCGAATTAAAGAGAGGCTGAAAGTTTCATTATAGCGACATTGATATCCTGGTTGAATTCGATCAGGATGTGAACCTGGGCCTTTTTCAGATACGCGGCACGAGGAATTTCGTGAATTTCAGTATTCTTAGTGGATGAATTTTTTGTCACTGAAGGAGGTTGCCTATGCTTACCAGATTTATGATCCAGTCTATTTTATTCGGTGCACTGTTTGGATTGTTCCTTTTCTGGTGCGGTCCGTCCACAGCCGGCGGCGCGGGGGCCGCATCTCAGTTGTCCGCCGAGGTGGCCCGGGTCGCGGACTCCATCCACTGGCTGGGCCATGCTTCGGTGCGGATCGATGCCGGCGGCCTGGTTGTCTACATCGATCCCTGGCAGCTCGGCGGGGAGCCGAAGAAAGCTGACCTGGTGCTGATAACGCATGATCACAGGGATCACTGTTCTCCTGAAGACGTGGAAGCGGTTTTCAGGGAAGGAACCGAGATCGTAACGATCGCCGCCGCGGCGGAAAAGCTCCCGGGAAAACCGGTTCAAATCGTTACCCCCGGGGATAAGATCACCGTAAAAGGCCTCTCGATCGAGGCTGTGCCTGCCTACAACCTCAACAAATTCCGGAGCCCGGGCGTGCCGTTTCATCCGAAGGAGGCCCTGCACGTGGGGTTCGTGGTCACCTTAGACGGTGTACGCATCTATCATTCGGGAGATACCGACTGCATTCCGGAGATGAAAGACGTGCGCGCCGACATCGTCTTGCTGCCGGTGAGCGGAAAATACGTTATGACGGCCGAAGAGGCCGTGAAGGCTGTCGAAATCCTGCGGCCGGCACTTGCGATACCGATGCATGTGGGCCGCGGTATTGGTTCACCCGAAGATGCGGAGCGTTTCAGGGAACTTTCGCCTTTGCCCGTCCGCGTGCTGCCGATGGAGTGACAGCTATCCTGAAAAGGCGGTGGAAACGAAATTCCGGGTTATCCGCCCTCGGGAGGATGACCCTTCTCTGATTCAAGGCAGCGGGTGGTTTATGAAAATGGACTGGTGGCTTGCAGGACTTTGCTCCGCCCGTACGTTCAGCCAGATCATCACGATGACATATGCGGCGGCTCTGCCCGTGCTTCAACGGGAATGGGAAATGTCCGCCGCCCAGGCGGGTGCTGTTGCCAGCGGCTTCCAGATCGGTTATGGCGTTTCGCTTCTTTTTGTTTCAACCCTTGCCGACAGGTTCGGCTCCAAGCGCATGTACCTGGGGTCGATGGTCGCGGGTTCGCTCTTTACGGTCGCTTTCGCCCTGTGGGCCAGAAGTTACCTGTCCGCATTGATTCTTTACACGCTTGTTGCGCTTTTTATAGGCGGAACCTATACGACCGGCCTGATGATCATTTCAGGGCGCTACCCGGTTCAGCGAAGGGGCATGGCCACCGGGTTTTATATTGCGAGTTCTTCCTTCGGATACATGATTTCGCTTGCCTTGAGCGGCCTGGCCCTGCCCCTAGGAGGTTACAAGCTTTCCTTTTACGTTACCTGCGGTGCGACCATTCTGGGAGCTGTCTTTTCGATACTTACGCTGGCGGGGACCAGAATTTCGATTACCCCCAGGGAAGCGCGCCAGAGCTTCGCGAAAGAGGTTTTGAAGAACAAATCCGCCATGCTTTTGATTTCCGGTTACACCTTTCACGCCTGGGAGCTGCTGGGGATGTGGGCCTGGTCGCCGGCGTTTCTTGCCGCCTGCCTGGTTGCGGGAGGAACTCCGGCGTTGGACGCCGCGGGGCTCGGGGCATACATGGTCGCGGTTTTCCATATGGCCGGGATCGTCGCCTCGTTTTCCATGGGGTCGCTTTCGGATCGGCTGGGAAGGGCGAAAGTGATCATGGTGCTTGCCGGCCTCAGCGTTCTGTGTTCCTTCACCTTCGGCTGGTCCATCGGGTGGCCGTTCTGGGTCGTTATGGCTCTTGGGGTTTTTTACGCTTTCACCGCTATAGGGGATTCGCCGGTGCTTTCAGTCGCGCTTACCGAGGTGGTGAATCCTTCCTACCTGGGCTCCGCTTTCGGGATCAGGTCCATGCTTGGATTCGGAGCAGGGGCTGTCTCCCCCATTGTCTTCGGCACGATCCTGGACTGGACCAACGCCGGGCAAGAGTCCTATACTTCGTGGGGCTGGGCTTTTATTTCCCTGGGAGTTCCCGGCGTCGGCGCGGTTTGGGCGGCAAGGCGGCTGTCCAGGCACCGGCGTTCCTGAACCCGATCCATCAGGTTTCCAGAAGCACCTTAAGCGCAGGGCCGCTGCGGGCTTCGGCGAAAGCCTCCTCGGCCGCATCGATCGGGTATCGGCCTGTCACCAGTCGTTCGAGCGGCATATCCGGGAAATCACGCATCATCTTCAATGAGTCGGGGAAGCGTCCGCAGCGGGATCCGACCACGGTGAGTTCGTTTATCACTATCGGCGCCAGGTTTGTCTCGCCCTGGATGGCGACGGTGGATTTAAGGACGATCGTTCCCCTGGGCCGGCACAGGTCCATGGCTTGGGCGATGCCTCCCCCCGACCCGGTGGCTTCGACCACGATGTCGGCCCCAGGCTCCATGCCTTCCATGCCGGCGGCTGTCTTGATGTCCCGCCAGCGGGCGATATCAAGTTTTTCAGGGTGATGCCCAACGATGGTCACATCGCCTGCCACCGTTCGCAGCGCCCAGGCGCATAAAATACCCAGCCTTCCGTCTCCGAGTACGATGATCCTTTCCGATCCGGTGATCTTGAGCTGCTCCAGGATTTCGCAGGCCGCGGCCAGAGGCTCTGTGAGCACGGCCCGGTCATCGGAGATGTCCGGATCCACAACGCAGAGATTTTCCACCGGGAGCACGCAGTATTCGGCCATGCATCCGTCGAGGCCGGCGATGCCAAGAGTGGTCCGATGAGAGCAGTGGCGTCCAAGCCCACGGGCGCACCAGTCGCACCGGCCGCAGGCGGCGTTGATTTCGCCTGCCACCCGTTTCCCGATCCAGGACTCATCGTCGCAGCTTTCCACCGTGCCCAGAAATTCATGGCCCAGAACCCCTTTAAATCCCATGTAGCCTTTCATTATTTCAAGGTCGGTCTTGCAGATTCCGGCCAGCTGCACCTTTATCCGCACCCAACCGGGCCCCGCCGCCGGTCGGGGATAATCCTCGACATAACGCAGGGAACCGTCAAATATGACCGCTTTCATCGTTTCCATCGGAACTTCCTTTTCCCGTTTTTCTGAAATTTCCTGCTTTGCTCCCGCCGTAGATGGAATCGCGGAAGGGTTATTTCCACCTGTCCTCATGCAGTGTGAAAGTGGATTTGCAGGCCATGTTTGATGGCCTCGTAAAAACTCACAAATGAGATGGCTATGTAAAAAGCTCCAAATGCAAGGCTTGCGAATCCTGAGGAGTGAGGCGTACATACGGTACGCTGCAGCGACGAAGGATGAAGCGTAATCCCGCGTGCCGCGGGATTGGACTTTTTACGACGCCGTCATGTTTGTGTGATATCCATCTATGG
>DSCZ01000500.1 GCA_011048855.1 Desulfobacteraceae bacterium
ATTGTAATTCGATCCAAGTTGATAATTTTCCCTTATTTATTATGTTTTATTGATTCCTCACGACTCAACTTCCTTTTTTTTTCCTAAAGCTTCGGAGACAACCCGCTCGAAAATTTTCGTGCGGGGAAAGGCCGGTTTGGTGTCTGGACCCTTTTCTTTGTTTTCGTTTCCCCACCGACGGATGTATTCACGCATTTCCGGATCGGTCAGGATGTATGCGAGAAGATGATTCTGGATTTCCACCGGAGCCGACTGCCTGGAAACAGATTTGTTCCATACCCCGCGGAGGTAAACGACCGCGTCCAGCACCAGTTCGGCTTCTTCGACACTCCAGTGTCTCGAAGGTTCAAAACCCTCGGCCATGAGCCGTTCTCTTTGGTCCTTCGTGACCGTACCTGGTGTACCGACACGCGGCATACTGCGGGCCCTGGCCCGCTCTAATTCCTCCGAAGGACGGTTTGCAACCGATGATTTTTTTTTGAATCGCTTTATGAAAAACCAGGCAGCCAAAAATACCATTAATCCCAGGGCAAGACTGTCCACTTCGTCATACTCCTTTCATCAATGCAGCCGTTCTATGGAAATCCGGAGCTTCCGTTTTGTGTTTTCATTTATTTTGAACCTTTCATCGAGCCGGAACCCGCATACCCAGGCAATACGGCCGCCGGAGGTAAGGATCGGGGTGGTCGCACGCTCGGGCGAAGGGAGTTTGATGTCAATAAAAAAGGCTTTTACTTTTTTGCTGCCTTGCATACCCAGCGGAACAAACCGATCCCCGGATCTGAAAGATCTCAGGACAAGCGGGAAGGACAGAATGTCCATATCGAAGTCAGCCTGGTTGGGCGTTTCGGCCGGAGGGCCTGCCCTCGGTTGTTCCTGAATATCGATTTTCAATCCTATATCGGTGATAACAAAAGTCCCCGGGCCCTTTATCTCATATCGAAATGGATTCTGCTGGAAGGTCTCCCGGGTGATCAGAAGTTTATCGTATGAGCGTTGTGCAGTCATGCCGCCGGGCAGATTTATAACCCCTTGAGGCGAAGAGCTTGCCGCAAGACGCTCGATGGCTTTCAAATGCCTGGTGTCGATTTTCCTGAGCGACCCTGCCTTGTTTATAAATTCCCTGAGCACTCGCATACGAAGTGCAGGATGAAGCTGTCTCCAACGGGAAATCGGGATCTGCTGACGGGTTTGGTGCAATAAGCCGTGTCTATCAATCCAGGAAACCGCCATGGATTCAAGGCATTCGTCGTCGCCCCGGATGATGTCGGCAGTATTTGCAAGCCGTTCTACAAGCCGCGGTTGATATTTTTTAAGCAGGGGCATCAGCTCGGACCGGATGCGGTTTCGGAGATAGCGGGTTCCGGTGTTGGATGAATCAAGCATATAATCGAGTCCGCGTGCGGCCAGGTAGGCCTCCACCTCTTCGCGGGAGATCCGGATCATCGGACGAATGATGAATTTTCCCCTTACAGGGGGAATAGCGGCGAGCCCGGAGCAGCCGCTTCCGCGCAGCAGCCGCATTATAACAGTCTCAGCCTGGTCGTCGATTGTATGGCCGAAGGCGATACGGCGTCCCCGGGTCTGCCGCCGTACGTCTTCGAGAAACCTGTAGCGGGCCGTTCGAGCCTTTTCTTCTTCGGATCCTTTCGGTGTTATTCGAGGAGGAACCGGATTTGTTATACAGGGAATATTCAGCGAGGCTGCAAGGCGGTGTACGAAAGCGGTATCAGCTGCATCTTCGTCGGGACGCAGGCCGTGGTCGAAATGAGCGACAACGAGGGATATCTGGAATTCCTCGGACAGAGCACTCAGGCAGTCAATCAAGCATACCGAATCCGGGCCCCCTGATACGGCGGTTACGACAAGATCACCGGGCGCAACCATCCGGTAGTCCGAAAGGGTGCGGGAAATCTTGTTACGTAGAGATCCAATCATGGAATGTTGTCGCGGTGTTAAAGATCGTGCCTCTCAAAAAAGAAAAACAACCACGTGAAGACGGCACCGACCGCAATGATGACCACCCACTCGTTAAGGCCGAACAGGCCAGGAAGCGTTATCTTTCCTAAATTCCCCCAGTTCAGAACGGAATCTTTAAACACCGGATAGGCTTCAGCATAAAGGGCGGCTCCAAACAGCATGCCAAGCAGGCCGAAAGCGGCATCCCATCTTCCCTCGCCCACTGCTCCAGCCGCGGTGCCGGGGCAATATCCGAGAATGCCCCACCCGATGCCGAAAATGATTCCCCCGAGGATGTTGGCGCCCAGGGATGTTCCCTTGACGCTGAGGGAGACGAGGCCGATGTCTTTAAGTAGATATATACCCACCATCCCTACGAGTATGGCTGAAAACATGAACTTCACGATGGTGAAATCGATCAACCTCAATGCACCCAGTTGTTTGTCATATCTGAGTACCTGCCCCTTCTGGAGCAGGAAGCCGAAAAGTATGCCTGTCACTATTCCGTAGACCAGTTCCATCATCAGGCTCCTTTCCGATAAATCACGCGCGCGGTTAAGATACCTGCGGCGAAGAAGAACAGCAGGGAGATGTACCCGCTGAGCGCAAGTTGAGCCAGACCGCTCAACCCATGTCCGCTGGGTCACCCGCCGGCAAGCCGTGCTCCGAACATTGCGATGACACCGCCGAAGAACGCAGCGAAATATCTTCTGGCTTTTCCTGCGCCGAAGGCCTTTTCCCACATCGGGGGAACTGGCGTAGTTTTAAAATCCCCGGACCACAGGGCAGAGAAAAATGCCCCGATGACAATGCCGGCCACGAGCATCATCTGCCAGTCCACTTTAATTTTGGTTCTGATAAAATAAGGCATTTCCGCAACTGCTTCGGGAGCCACGGCCCGTTCGAGAATTCCGGCCGCCCTGACGAAGGTCGTAGACGCTCCCAGGTACTTGCCGGCGATCAGGACCGACAGGCACAGAATAAGGCCCGTTAATGCGCCGGCCGCATAAGGCGACCAGCTTTTTTTTCTGAAAACTCCCATATCCGACCTCCTTTCCTTCGACGAAAACGGTCCGGCATACCGCATTAATATGTGAGGCAGGGATCAATTCAAAATATAGCCCAGCATCACTTCTTCTATCTCGTAGTCTTCCTCGTCTTCTTCATCAAGTTCATACAGGTAGGATATTTTCCCCCGGTATTCATCTTTAAGCACCAGATCACCGTCCGGGTTTTCCTTCAGCAGACCATCACAACAGTCCGGGCATATGGGTCCGTGGGGTTCGTCTCCTTCGAAAAAGAAAGGCGCCCAGCCGTCAAGGGACGTCATGTCTTCTCTGAAATCAACGGAAACACCGCATATCACACATTTCATGCTGTTCAATACACCTCCATCGGACAAAAGCATCCGTTATCCTCCGGTCGCGAAGCCTCACCGATCAATTTCCAGTCGTGGTACAGCTTTCGATAACGGAATAAACTGTTTAGGCTTTTATGTCAAGCATAGACCCTGCATGGACGCACGGGGCGGCACTTGACTGGCGGTATCCAGTTATTACAGTAGGATCAAACAGTAAAGGAAAAAATTATGGAGGATTGAGAAACATGGGAAATATATTTAGAACCGGGCTCCTTCTCGGCGTGTTGACGGCGCTTCTGGTGCTGATCGGAGCGGCGCTGGGTGGACGGCAGGGTATGCTCATCGCTTTTGTTTTTGCCGCTGGTATGAATTTTTTCGGCTACTGGTTTTCGGACCGGATCGTGCTCAAGATGCACAGGGCCGTTGAAGCTTCCCCCGATCGTAATGCTGAGTTATACCGGATAGTTCAGGAACTGTCCCATAACGCAGGAATTCCGACGCCTCGTGTTTTTATAATACCGGATCAAAGCCCGAATGCCTTTGCAACCGGTAGAAATCCGGAGCATGCTGTCGTGGCGGTTACCGAGGGACTGCTCAGGCTGATGAAAAAGGAAGAAGTCGCCGGAGTGATTGCCCATGAACTGGCCCATGTCCGAAACAGGGATATTCTGATCGGCTCCATTGCAGCGACGATGGCAGGGGCGGTGATGATTCTGGCAAACATGGCCAGATGGGCGGCGCTGTTCGGCGGGGGAGGAAACAATGAAGGGGGACGTTCCGGAGTGGCCGGGATGATCATTATTTCGATACTTGCTCCGTTGGCCGCCTTGATGGTGCAAATGGCCGTTTCCCGTTCGCGGGAATATCATGCGGATGCAACCGGTGCAAGGATTTCCGGGAATCCTTCCGGACTCGCTTCAGCGCTTGAAAAGCTAGGCGCCTACAGTAAACGGGTTCCGATGAAGACGGCCGAACCTTCCTCGGCGCATATGTTCATCGTGAATCCTTTGTCCGGGCGCTCTATGGCGTCGCTTTTTTCCACCCACCCTCCGATCGAGGAGCGAATTGCGAGACTCAGGGGCCGCGGGCCCGAGAGCGGCGGAGGGGTGGAACCGAAAGGGGTGCAAAGAGCCGAGGACACTTGGAGGAGCCTTTCCGGATAAAAGAACGGAACCCGATATTTATCAACGAACCTTGAACGAAATGCCTTCGAATGCAGGGTGACTGGACGAGTCCAGGAGTTCTTTCATTTCCTGAATATAATCCGGGGGGGAATTGTCGGTCCATCGCGGGTAGCCGCCGAGCCACACGTACACGATCATATCCTGGAAGACTTTTCTCGAAAACTCATATCGCCCGACGTGGATCTTGTCGCCTTGACCGTTTACATTAAAGAAGATTTTTTCCGGCATTGAAAAGCGGCTCATAATTCTTTCAATGGTGGGCCTGGTAGCGGTTCCCCGCGGTTTCTGGCGGAACAGACTGGAATTTTCGGGGAAGGGGAAAATTTTGTAGACTTCTCCAATGAATCCGCTGAATTCAATTCCGTGAATCGCATTCATCAAATTTCCGATTTCTTCAGGCCGGTTTATATGGTAGATCTCCCAGACCGCGGTGAATGGACTGCCCGAGGGGGAACGGGCGAGCTCTGTCATCCAATTTGCGAATTGGGTCGAAAAGAAGAAGCAGCGATCGAGAAGAAGCATATCCGAGTCTATATTGAAAAATCCGAAGGCGATGGTTCCGTGGGTTGTGGATTCGAAATCAAGCGGCATCAGGAACTCCATCGAATGTTGGAAGTCTGTCCGGTCGTTTGACACGGAGTGGTATATACTTTATCGTTGGATGCACTATCTCATAATTGAGTGGAATATTGCAATTTTTAAAGGAGCTGATTGATGGTTGCGAAGCAGGAGAGAGAAAGTTTTTTTCAAGGCGCCTCCAGATACGTGCTGGACAGGGAATTGGCCAATATAGTGAATGTATCGATGGAGCTTGAAATGCCGCTTCTTTTAAAAGGAGAGCCGGGCACAGGCAAGACGATGCTGGCTCACGCGGTGGCCGAGGCGTTGAAAATGCCGCTCACCGTATTGAATGTAAAATCAAGCATGAAACTGGTGGACGCGCTGTATCAATATGATACGTTGACCAGGCTCAATGACAGCCGGTTTGGAGATTCGACGAGAAATGTCAGCAATATTGAAGAATATATTACAATGGGTAAAATAGGGCAGGCGTTTGTATCTGAAACACGTGTTGTGCTGCTGATCGACGAGATCGACAAGGCCGATACCGATTTTCAGGACGATATGCTGGATGTGCTGGATCAAATGGAGTTCGATATCATGGAAATCGACAGAACGATCCGCGCCCGGCACCGGCCGGTGATAATCATCACCTCAAACGCGAAAAAGGATTTATCGGACCCTTTCCTCGGGAGATGCAATTTTCATCATATCGCGTTCCCGGAACCGGAATTTATGCGAAGTATCGTCGAGGTTCATTTTCCGGACATTTCCCGGAAACTACTGGACCATTCGGTCGAAGCATTTTACAGGCTCAGGGATCTGCGGGGGCTGGAGAAGAAGCCGGCAACAAGGGAGCTTATCAACTGGATACGGGCATTGATGTCGGATCCTGACTTTGAATCCGGAAAACTCGGGAAAGGCGAGGTTCCCTATCTAGGGGTGTTGTTCAAGAAAAGCGCCGATCTGGCCGTTGCACAATCGACCGTATCACGTTCCAGGTGGTAGGGGGCATATGTTTACGGATTTTTTCTATCTTTTGAAGAATGCCGGCATCCCGGTAAGCCCCACCTCCTTTTTGAAGCTTCAGGAGGCAATGAACCTGGGGCTCATCGGTTCGCTCGAAGATTTCTATGTCGTGGCCCGATCGTTGCTCGTTAAAAGCGAACGCTACTTCGATATATACGACCGTGTTTTCGCCCATCGTTTCGAGGGCGCCGAACTCGACGATCCGACCGGGATGGAGATTTCAGAGATCGCCAGGGCGTTGCTTGAGGAATGGCTGCAGGACCCTGCGGCTGCTGCCCGTGCGCTGGGGATCGACGAAAAGGATTTCGAAACGATGAGCCCGGAGCAACTTCTGGAATATTTCACCGAACGGCTTAAAGACCAAACCGGTGAACATCACGGAGGGAGCAAATGGATCGGCACGCGGGGTACTTCCCCTGTGGGGCATTCCGGACGGCATCCCGGAGGGATGAGGGTGGGAGGCGTTTCGAGGAGGGGATCTGCAGTAAAGGTTGCGCTCGACAGACGCTACCGGGATTACTCCAGCCACGGACCGCTCAATCGCGCCCATCTTGGGGAGGCTTTGAAGCGGCTTCGAAATATGGTTCCGGTGGGGCCGAAGGACCGTGTGAATGTCGACGAAACAATATACCGTACAATGAAAAACGCCGGGGAAATAGAAATCGTTTTTGAACGCAGCTACAGGAACAGGCTGAAGGTTATCCTTGCCCTGGATAACGGAGGCTGGTCCATGGAGCCCTATGTAGACATGGTGGGAACTCTTTTTTCATATACCCGGAGCCAGTTTGACGAAATAAAAACGTTTTATTTCCATAACACGGTTTATGATTTTTTATGGGAAGATCCCCCCAGGATACGAAAACCCTTCCCTGTGGACGATCTTGTGAAGCTGGACCCGGAAAGCCGGTTTATCTTTGTAGGGGACGCAAGCATGGCCCCCTATGAATTGATGGCCAGGGACGGCTCTATATATGTCCATGAAAGAAGCGGTAAACCGAGTCATGAAAGGCTTCGATTTATAGCGGATCTATTTCGTTACTGCGCATGGCTGAACCCCAGGCCGACCGAAACGTGGCCTTATACCAGAACCATCGGGATGATTAAAGACATCATCCCGATGTTCGAATTGAGTTTGGACGGCCTCGAAGATGCTGTGGCTTTTTTGACGGCCCGGAGATGAAATCGAGATGAGGCGGAGATGGATTTTGTGCTGCGCCGGTGCAATTGTCCTTTCACTTGTAATTGCCGGCGTGGGGTTGGCTTGGTTCCTGATGCGTCCGGCGGATCCGGGTGGCGCGTCCGCCCAGGTTTTCGTCGTTCCGGTAGGCGCCGGATTTGCCGATGTCGCTGCCCGGCTTGAGCGCGAGGGCTTTATCAAAAGCCGGACTGCGTTCATTTTGTGGGCGAGAGCCGTCGGGTACAGCAGGAGCATCAAGGCCGGCGAGTATTCATTCAGTCCGGGGATGCCTCCTGGGAAGATTTTGGAACATCTTAGAAGAGGAATGATCGTTACGCATTCGGTGACGATACCGGAGGGGGTGGGGCTACGGGAGATGGGAGGCATCCTTGAGGAGCTGGAGCTTGTCGATAAAGACGCGTTTATTTCGTTTTGCTCCGATCCGAAAACCGCCGCAGCCTATGGGATAGACGCCCCGGGACTGGAGGGATTTTTGTTTCCGGATACATACCGTTTCAGCAAGGGTTTGCCAATCCGGGTGATAGTGGATGTGATGGTGAAAAGATTTTTCGAAAAGGTGGACCCGCTGAGAGAGCGGATCGAAGAAACCGGGATGAGCCTGAAGCAGGTCGTGACCCTGGCATCCATCATTGAAAAGGAGACTGGGAGCCCCCCGGAACGGCCAATGATCGCGAGCGTCTTCCTGAACAGGATCGATAAGCGGATGCGGCTTCAAAGCGATCCCACAGCGGTGTATGATATTGCTGATTTTGAAGGGGTGATAACCAGAAAGGAATTGAAACGCCGGTCCCCGTATAACACGTATGTCGTGCCCGGTCTTCCACCTGGGCCGATCTGCAACCCCGGGGTTGATTCCGTGAGGGCGGTGCTCGAACCGGCGCAGACCGATTTTTTGTATTTCGTTTCCAAAAACGACGGAACCCACCATTTTTCAAAAACTCTCGAAGAGCACAATGCCGCTGTTCAAAAATACCGTAAACGGTCCTCAGGCCGGGTTTCATGAATGCGGATCCGGTCGGGACCCAATGAACGCCCACGTTTCCTCAGCGGAAAACAGCCGGGCCGGGAAAAAGCGAAAAAGTATTGACACGATGTTTGTATACAGTATACATTGGGTTCTCCTAATATCGTTCCCGCTCAAAGACCGTTGACCCCCTTGGCTCACTCGATACTCGATACCGGTGCGGGGCATCTCAAAGTTCAGGCATGGAGGAGAAAAGCCATGGATCTTTTCAAGAATGTCACGGTATTGTCTCTGGAACAGGCCACCGTCCTGCCGTATCTGACCTATAGGCTCGCCTGCGACGGAATGAATGTGATCCGGCTCGAACACCCTGTATACGGGGACCCCAATCGTATGATCGGAGAAAACGTGCTCGGGGAAGAGCGGATGAACGCCTATTACCTTTGCATAAACGCCGGCAAAAAGGCACTGACGCTGAATTTGGCGGAAGCGGAAGGCCAGGAAATATTCAGGCGTGTTATCACCGAGCTCAACGTGGACATCTTCGCGACGAACCAGCTCCCCAGGAACTACGAGAAACTGGGTATCTCCTACGAGACCCTCAAAGAGATTAAACCGGATATTATCTGGCTCGGGGTGACGGGTTTCGGTCCGGACAGCAACGAGGCGGCCTATGATCCGATTTTACAGGCCAGATCCGGTCTGATGGATTTAACCGGTGAGCCGGACGGCGACCCCCAGGTTCTCGGGATTCCCCTGCCTGATATGGGAACCAGTGAACACTCATACGGCCTTTTGATGAAAGCTCTGTATAAACGGGCCGTGACCGGCGAAGGCAGCAGGATAGACATGTCCATGTTCGAATCTTCGGTTTCCTGGCTCACGGTTCCGATAACGTTGACGGATCTGTTGAAGAAGAAAATCACCCGGCGCGGCAGCACCCACGAGTTTTTCTGCCCGGTTTCGGTGTATCGGAGCGCGGACGGATACGTTTATATTGCCGTGGGCAACGACCGGCAATGGAAATCGATGGTCAGCCATGATTGGTTCAAGTCCCTTGATCGGCCTGAATACCAAAAAAATGCCGGGCGCATCAAGGATGTGGCCGAATTGAATCGGCAGATCAATGAAATCACCGCCCGCCACAGCAGCCGGGAATTGATAGAGCTTTTTAATTCGCTGACGCTGCCGATAAGCAAAATTCATGGCGTTGAAGAGGTTCTTCAGGACCCCCTGGTACGGAGGCGCCTTCTCTTCTCCTCTGACAAGGTGAGCGGAACCAAGCTGACTCTGCCCCCTCCTCCAAATATGACCCCATTCCTAGAGGAGATCGGCGCAGTTCTTCCATTTCCGCCGCGTTTCGGCGAGCACAACGAGGAGATATACGGCGGTACCCTTGGATATTCAGGGGAGAGGCTCCGTGGATTGAAATCGGCCGGGGTCATCTAGTTTCCATCTCAAAATACCGGATGAAATCTGACGGTCACGGTCCTGCAATGAATGTGGACGGGAGAATCGGGCGATGGAGATAGTTGTACTGGTTAAACAGGTGCCGGATACAACCGAAGTTCGGCTGGATCCCAAAACGGGAAATCTGATCCGGGAGGGGGTTGAAAGTATAATAAACCCCGACGACCGGCATGCACTGGAGGCTGCCGCACGGCTGAAGGAATCCAGCGGCGGTCGGGTTACCGTGCTTTCCATGGGGCCTTTCCAGGCCATTGATGTGGTCACCGAGGCTATCGGGATCTGTGCCGACCGCGGCGTATTGCTGAGCGACAGGGCTTTCGCCGGCGCCGACACCTGGGCGACATCTACCACCCTCGGAAAGGCCTTGCGGAAGCTGGGAGAAATCGACGTGGTGCTGGCCGGACGGCAGGCGATCGATGGGGACACGGCTCAGATCGGCCCCCAGGTGGCTGAATATCTGGGAATCGGTCATATCAGTTGTGTGACGGGGATCGAGGAGGTGAAACCACGGTCCATCACCGTGAGCCGCCGTACCGAAGACGGCTTCGAACGGGTCAAGAGCTCCCTTCCGGTTCTGCTGACGGTGATGAAGGAAATGAATGAGCCGAGATACCCTGCCATGGCCTCCCTGCTTGCGGCATGCGGCGAAAAGGCGCCGATCGAGGTCTGGAACGCGGCGGATCTTGGGGTTCAGGTTGTAGACGTGGGGCTCGAGGGATCCCTTACCCAGGTAATACGTACCTTTGCGCCGAAATCCAAGAGACAGACGGAAATGATCGAAGGCGACACATCCAGCGTGGTCGAGGGCCTGCTGTCTAGGCTCAGAGACAGGAAATTGATCCGATGACCCGGAGGCTTGGGCGATGACCGTATGGATAGAGACTGAACTCTGTAACGGATGTATGAGCTGTGTCAAGGAATGCCCCTACGGCGCCATTGAAATCCAGGAAGGCCGGGCAAAAATTCTTGACCGGTGTACATCATGCGGCCTCTGTGTCTTGGTTTGCAAGCAGGGAGCTGTTCATAGCGACGTTGTACCGCGGGAGATACCGGATTTCAGCGACAGGAAGGGCATATGGGTGGTGGCCGAGCAGCGCGGCGGGGAGTTGATGCGGGTGAGCCTCGAACTCCTGGGGAAAGCCGCTGAACTTGCGGAGCAGCTCGAGGAAGACGTCTGCGCTCTTGTTCTTGGGTGGAAGACATCGGGTTTTGCTGAGGAATTAATGCGTTACGGCGCATCAAAGGTCTATGCTGCAGATCACCGTCTACTGGAACACTACCGAAGCGACGCCTACACCAAGGTTGTCTGCGAACTGATAGAAAACTACAGGCCCAATATTGTGCTGATCGGGGCGACGATGCTCGGAAGAGACCTGGCACCGAGAATTTCCAGGCGGGTGAGAGCCGGGCTCACAGCTGACTGCACGGAGCTCAGCATCGATGAAAAGGAAAAAATTCTGCTTCAGACGAGGCCGGCCTTCGGCGGCAACGTCATGGCGACAATAGCCAACCGCTATTCCAGGCCGCAGATGGCGACCGTGCGTCCCGGGGTGATGAAGCCGGGCGCTCCCGGGA